>JBOGSE010000940.1:0-7450 GCA_050694895.1 bacterium
TTCGGCTGATATCAAGGTACGAGCAGCAGCGCCATGTTGCGCGCGAAACACTCCGCCGCGCCCCTCAGCGAACCGCTGAAGTCGCTGCACGTCACCTCTTGCTGAAAGAGCCTGAGCCGGGACGCAATGTCGAGAACCCGCACGTCTATGGTGACCCGGGCTTCAGCCCCGAAGCCGGGGGCAAGGCTTTTGTCCCGCGTGATCTGCACCACGCGCCCGGTCAACACGGCATCGGCGCCCAGGCTCGCTCCGAGGGCGATAGCACGCGTCGGGCTCACCAGATCCGACGGCGCGATACCCAACCGCTTCATCTCTTCGGCGACACGCGCCGGCTCGATGATCCGGAACCGTCCGCCCTTGAGAATCTCGCCCAGACGCCCGCTGCCGTGCTCGGCGACCTGACGGGTGTCCGGGTTGTCATCCGCAAACGGCGCCACGGCAAGGACACGCACCCCGGAGAGCGAGGGCGCCTGTGCCGCCGCGGGTACGGTACCAGAGATCAGCCCTATTACGATCCCGATGAAAATCGCGCCGGAGAGCGCACGCCGTCCCCGTATCTTCCCCATATGTAGCCACCTCCACATCAGAGTGTCGGAAGTCTGTGTGAAGTCTGTATTGCGACACTAGGACATCACGGGTCAGGACGCAAGGGACTATGGTACCGGTACCGTGATACGCGCATGGTGGGCGGTGCTGCCGACGCCCCGCATTCCCTGATGACATCTGCCGCGTGTGGCGGTCACGCCGCCATCCGTCATACTTGGGCATACGAATGGCAGGGAGGAGCTGCTATGGCGCCACGCCGAATCGCACGTGCGCTGCTTGTGGGACTGGGGCTGGTAGGCTTTGCTGCCGCTCACCCCGCAGTACTGGAGGGATCGCCCGACGTGGCCGCCCGCACGATTGCGTACGTGACAGGATCGAGCGCAGACCCTCTCAAGCACACACTCGATCTCTACCGCCCACGGGCGCGCAAAGACCTTCCGGTGCTGCTGTTCTTTCACGGTGGGGTCTGGCAGATGGGAGACAAAGCGCAGTACCGCCACATCGGGACGGCGTTCGCTCGGCGGGGCATCCTCACTGCGGTGGTCAACTACCGCCTGACGCCCACGGTGCGCCATCCCGGGCACATCCGTGATGCCGCCCGCGCTGTGGCCTGGGCCGTGCGCCACGCCGCCGAGTTTGGCGGCCGCCCCGACCGGGTGTTCGTCAGCGGTCACTCCGCCGGCGGGCATCTGGCCACGTTGCTCCTGATGGATCCGCAGTACCTTCGGGCAGAGAGAGTGGACGCCGACTCGCTGGCGGGCGTCATCCCGTTGTCAGGGGTCTTTGACCTGACCAAACCCATGGATGACACGCCGCAGGGGGGCGCCGCGGTGTACATTCATCCGCCGTTTGGCACCGATCGCCGTGGCCTGGAAGCGGCGTCGCCGATCAGACACGTCCGCAAGACGGCCGTGCCGCTGCTGGTGCTTCTGGCCGGTGAGGACTATCGGGCCATGCAGGGACAGTCGCAGCGATTTGTGGATGCGCTGCGCCGGCGCGAGCTCACGATCACCTACGAGGTCATCGACAAGCGCGGGCACTTCGAGCTGGTAGCGGGCATTGGGACGCCGGAGGACCGCACGACCGATCTGATTGTCCGGTTCGTGCTCGGTCCCACCGCAGGCGTGCCGCCGCGGCCGAACTGAGAGTGCCCTAGGAAGCCTCTCGCGGACTCGCAGGAGACCGCCCGGGTACCGGTACGCTGGAATACTGATTGGTGATCGGCAGGCGGCGGTCCCGTCCGAACGCCTTCGGCGTGATCTTCACGCCCGGGGGGGCCTGCCGGCGCTTGTATTCGCTCCGGTCGACCATCGTGACGACGCGCGCCACGGTCTCCCGGTCGAATCCACGGGCGACAATCTCTTCGGCCGGAACGTCCTCTTCAACGTACAGTTTCAGAATCGGATCGAGGATCTCATACGGAGGGAGGCTGTCTGTGTCACGCTGCCCTGGCCGCAGTTCGGCCGTCGGCGCGCGCTCCAGTACGCCTGCGGGGATCACCTCGCCCTGGGCGTTGCGCCATCGCGCCAGGTCGTACACCAGCGTCTTGAGAACGTCCTTGATGACGGCGAACCCCCCGGCCATGTCGCCGTAGAGGGTGGCATAGCCGCACGAGTACTCGCTCTTGTTGCCCGTGGTTAGCAAGAGCCAGCCGAACTTGTTGGACAGGGCCATTAACAGCGTGCCCCGGATCCGCGCCTGCACGTTCTCCTCGGCGACGTCCGCGGGCCGCCCCACGAAGGCTGGCGTCAGAGCGTCCAGAAACGCCTCGAAGATCGTGCCGATCGGGATGTCGATCATCGAGAGCCCAAGATTCGCGGCCACCTGGCCGGCCAGCGTCCGGCTTTCCTCAGAGGTGTACGGAGATGGGAGGAACGCGAGGTGGACCCGGTCGCGCCCAAGCGCATCGGCGGCGATGGTCGCGACCAACGCGGAATCGACACCCCCCGATAGTCCGACAACGATGTCCTTGAACCGGTTCTTGGTCACATAGTCGCGGAGCCCGAGGACCAGCGCCCGGTAGACCTCTTCTGTCGGGCCCAGCGGTTGGATCAGGTGCGCAGGCGCCGATGAGCGATGCTGCGAGGCGGGAGCCGACACGATGACCGTCGGTGTCGCAATCTCGTGCTCTCCCGCGAGATCGGCCGCGCGCGCGATTCGCTGCTGGCGGACGCGGCGGACCGCGTCGGTATCGATGTCGCAGACGATGAGCTCTTCTTCGAACTGGGCGCCCCGGGCGATGACGGCCCCGATATGGTCGAGCACGACACTTGTGCCGTCGAAGATCAACTCGTCCTGGCCGCCCACGAGGTTCACGTAGGCGACGACGGCGGTGTAGTCTTGGGCGCGGGTCCGCAGCATCTGCTCTCGCTCGCGCCACTTGCCGGCATGGTAGGGCGAGGCGTTGATGTTGACCAGGAGGGCCGCTCCGGCTCGGGTCACGGCCTGCGGCGGGCCGCCGGGGAACCAGATGTCCTCACAGATCGTGATGCCCACGGGCGCACCGTTGAACATGAAGACGGGGCAGGCGTCACCCGGGTGGAAATAGCGCTTCTCATCGAACACGCCGTAGTTCGGCAGGCGCTGCTTGCGGTAGGTGCCGACACGCTTGCCGTCGACCAGAAGTGCCGCGGCATTGTAGAGGTGGTCATCGGCGTCGACGAAACCGACGATGGCCGAAAGCCCCGTGGTGCAGGAGGCCACGCGGTCGAGCGCTGCCAGATTGGCCCGGACGAAGTCGGGTTTGAGGAGAAGATCCTCCGGCGGGTAGCCCGTAGTCGCCAGCTCGGGGAAGGCGACCAGGTCGACGCCCATCGTCCGGGCGCGGTCGAGTACCTCGCATATTCGCCGGACATTGCGGTCGATGTCGCCAACCGTGGTATTGAGTTGCGCCAGGCCCAGGCGGATCATCTCTGTCTCCGCACGCACGCGCTGAGTCTCGTCCGATCTGATTATACAGCCGGAACGCAACGAGCCCCGGCGGACCCAGCCGGGGCTCGTGCGTGCGCTATGGTCGAAGCCGCGCCTAGAAGTCCTCGTCGGGCATGCCGCCGGCTCCGGGCATGGGTGGGGCGGCCTTCTTCTTCTCGCGCTTCTCCACGACGATCGCTTCGGTCGTCAACAGCAAGCCGGCGACGCTCGCCGCGTTTTGCAGGGCCAGCCGGACGACCTTGGTCGGGTCGGTGATGCCGGCTTTCACCATGTCGGTGTACTCGCCTTCGGCGACGTCGTAGCCGACCCCAGGCTTCTCCTTCTTGATCCGCTCGACGATGAGCGAGCCTTCGGCACCGGCATTGTGCGCGAGCTGCCGGGTCGGTTCCTCCAGCGCCCGCCGGACGATGCTGACACCGATCTCTTCATCCCCACCGCCATCTTTGACGGCGAGGGCCCTCAGGGCGTTGAGCAATGCCGTGCCACCGCCGGCCACGACACCCTCCTCGACCGCGGCCTTGGTGGCGTTGAGCGCGTCCTCGAATCGATGCTTCTTCTCTTTCATCTCGGTCTCGGTTGCCGCGCCCACCTTGATCTCGGCCACGCCGCCGGCGAGTTTGGCCAGCCGCTCCTGCAACTTCTCGCGATCGTAGTCGCTGGTTGTGTCCTGTATCTCCTTCTTGACCTGGGCGATCCGGCCGTCGATGTCGGCCTTCTTGCCCTTCCCACCGATGATCGTCGTCTCTTCCTTGGTCGCCTTCACCTTGTCGGAGCGGCCCAGGAAGTCGAGTTCCACGCTCTCCAGCTTGACGCCAATATCGTCCGAGATGACCCGGCCGCCAGTCAGCACAGCCATGTCCTGCAGCATCGCCTTCCGGCGATCGCCATAGCCGGGCGCCTTGACGGCCACGCTGTGGAGGACACCGCGCAGCTTGTTCACAACGAGCGTCGCCAGCGCTTCGCCCTCGACGTCTTCGGCCACGACGACGAGCGGCTTGCCGAACCGGATGACCTTCTCCATGAGAGGCACGATGTCGCGCGCGGCGCTGATCTTCCTCTCGGTGAGGAGGATGTAGGGTTCCTCCAAGACGGTTTCCATCTTGTCGGGGTCGGTGACGAAGTACGGAGAGATGTAGCCGCGGTCGAACTGCATGCCCTCGACCACCTCGACGGTGGTCTCCATGCCCTTGCCTTCTTCGATGGTGATGACGCCGTCCTTGCCGACCTTGTCCATCGCGTCAGCGATGATGTCGCCGATCTCCGGGTCGTTGGCGGCGATGCCGGCGACGTGGGCGATCTCCTGCCGGTCCTTGATCTGAATGCTGGCCTTCTTGATCGCGTCGACGACGGACTCGACGGCCCGGTCGATGCCGCGCTTGATGAGCATCGGGTTCGCGCCGGCGGCGACGTTCTTGAGGCCCTCCCGGACCATGGCCCACGCGAGCACCGTCGCCGTGGTCGTGCCGTCGCCCGCGGCGTCGTTGGTCTTGCTGGCAACTTCCTTCACCAGCTGCGCGCCCATGTTCTCGTTGGGATCTTCGAGCTCGATCTCCTTGGCCACCGTCACGCCGTCTTTGGTGATCGTGGGCGAGCCCCACTTTTTCTCTAGCACAACGTTTCGGCCCTTGGGGCCCAGGGTGACTTTGACCGCGCTGGCGACCCGTTCAACCCCGCGCTCGAGCGCGCGCCGCGCGTGTTCGTCGTACAGCAGGACCTTGGCTGGCATCGTTCGTTCCCCCCCGATCAGGTGGTTTAGCACTCTCGGCCCGAGAGTGCTAGGTCAACGCCTTCTATTCTTCACATCTGGCGCGCGCAAATCAAGAGGGAAATTGCCTTCGGGGGCTGCCGGCCGGGCCTCGGGGTGGGGAGGCCCGCCGGTGCTATACTGGCCGTGATGCGATTCCCCCAGCGCTGGCAGGCCGCGGTCGCCCTCTTCCTGGTTGCCGTAGGGTTTCTCGTCGCCGCGCATCTGCGCAGCCGGGAGCCCCTGCGTCGGGCCTCTGATCTCCCATCGTGGCGACTCCAGGAACTGGCGGTACTCGTCAGGCAGCAGGAGGAGGCGCGCCGGCTGCTCGAGGCCGAAGTGGACGCGCTGCGCCGAAAGGCTCGCGACTACGAAGTCGCGCTGGTCGAAGGCCGGGGCCTTTCACAGGCCATGGCGAAGGAGCTCGTGCAGTACCGGCTCGCACTGGGCCTGGTGCCGGTCGAGGGTCCCGGAGTCAGCGTGACCGTCTTCGAGGGCCAGGCGGGCCGGCCGGTTGGGGTGGTACCCACCGTGCTGGAAGCGCAGGATCTCTCGGGCCTGGCCAACGAGCTCTGGTCGGCCGGGGCCGAGGCCATGGCCATCAACGGCCATCGGATCCTTGCGACGACGGGGATGCGGCAGGTCGAGGGTGGGATCGTCATCGAGGGCAGCCGCTTCTTGCCACCTTACCGCATCGATGCGATCGGCGATTCCGAGACCCTGCAGGCCGCTCTGGCGATCCGTGGCGGCTTCGTGGAAGGACTTCGCGCCGTCGGCCTTCGTGTGATAATTCAACCCTACGCGCGCCAGCGGCTGCCCGCGCGCACAACCACCGGATACTTCCGCTTTTCCCGGCCGCCCACGAACCCCTAGGCGCCTCCAAAAAACGGGTACGGCCGCCGCCAGCTGAGCCGAGAAGACTCCCATCCCCTCTGGCTGACGCGACCGTACCGCCACCCGTCCTTGCGAGAAGTACGCCGCGCTTGGGTCCACGCCGTTCGGCGCGAGCTTGTGTCGGCAGGACCGTGCGGCACTCCCGTTTGAGACGGGCCTTTATTATAAGGATACCCCGGCCGGCCGTCAACGAGTCAAAATCAACTCGATGACGCAGGACACCGGGTGATCAGGCCGGGCGTTCGACGGCCACGGCGACCGCCTCGCCACCGGCCAGGCAGATGGCCGCCACCCCGCGTCTGGCCGATCGCGCCTCCATCGCATGCAGCAGCGTGGTCAGGATCCGCGCGCCACTGGCACCGATGGGATGGCCCATGGCCACCGCGCCGCCGCGGACATTGACGCGATTCATGTCGATGCCGAGCTCACGCACTACCGCGACGACCACCGCGGCGAAGGCTTCATTGATCTCAAAGAGGTCGACGTCGTCCGCCGTCCAGCCGATACGTCGCAGGAGACGCCGGGTGGCCTCCGCGGGTGCGATGGTGAACCACTCGGGGGCCATGGCCGCGCCTGCCTGTCCCACAATCCGCGCAAGCGGCCGGCGGCCCACGCGCGCGGCAGCCTCGGCCGAGGTGAGCACCAGCGCGGCCGCGCCATCGCTGATGCTGCTGGCGTTTGCTGCCGTCACGGTGCCGCCCTCTTCGAAGGCGGGCGGCAGAGACCCAATCTTCTCGAAGATGACCCGGCGAGGATCCTCATCTTCCGCCACCGGCGTCCCCCCATCGGCGGCCACCGGCAGGATCTCTGCGACGAGGGCGCCGGTATCCATGGCCTCCAGCGCCCGGCGGTAACTGGTGCGCGCGAATTCGTCCTGCTCCTCCCGCGTGATCTTGTACGAGCGGGCCAGAATCTCCGCGCAGCGCCCCATGTGGATCCCGTGATACGCGTCGATCAGGCCATCACGCAGGATGACGTCCACCAGGGTGCCGTCGCCGAGACGATAGCCTGCACGCGCCCTCTCGGCCAGGAACGGCGCCGCGCTCATGTTCTCCATGCCGCCGGCCGCAACGATCTCCGCGTCGCCGGCCTTGATCGCCTGCGCGCCGAGCATGACGGCTTTCAGGCCCGACCCGCACATCTTGTTGACGGTCGTGGCCGGCACCGAGTCCGGCAGCCCGGCGGCCAGCGCCGCCTGACGCGCCGGGGCCTGTCCGAGTCCGGCCGAAAGCACATTCCCCATGATGACCTCGCTGATGTTCTGCGGTTCCACGCCCGCACGGCGGATCGCTTCGGCGATCACGCGGCTGCCCAGCCGCGGAGCCGGGAGGCCTG
>JBOGSE010000941.1:0-3063 GCA_050694895.1 bacterium
GGGTTATCCACTCCGCTGAGGGACATGTTGACGAGCTTGTAACCGCTGACGCGCGCCCAGTCCAGCCCCGCGTCGACGTCGCTCGTGGGGCATCCTTCGAGGGCGTCACAGACCTTGACGGCGATGATGCGAGCGCCCCAGTTGAGCCCGGCGACGCCCGCAGCGTTGTTCCCCATAGCCGCGATGATCCCGGATACGGACGTACCGTGCGAGGACGGGGAATCGTCGAGCGGCGGTCCGGCGGTGATGTAGTTCGGTCCGTTGATGACTCGCCCGGCAAGCTCCGGGTGCGACGGGTCGGACCCCGTGTCCAGGACGACGACATTGACCTGCTGGGTCGTCCCAGTGGTCGAATCCCATGCGCTTGTGGCGCCGAGATCCTCGCCCGCCAAGCCGTTGAACTGCCCCGTGTTCCGAGCCCACCACTGCTGCCCAAAGAGAGGGTCATTGGGGGTCACAAGCGTCGTGCGGATCCAATCGGGATGCGCCGCGAGGACATTGACTGCGTCGGCACGAAGAGCCTGAACTGCGCCAACGACGTTGGTGTCGGCGAGTTCGACCACGTACATGTCGAGCTGGCGCGTGTCGAGTACGATGACGTTGCTGTCAGGATCGATCGCCACGAGGTTCTCGACCGTGGCAGTTGGGGTCAACATCCTGATCTCAGTTCCACCGACAGCAAGGATCTCAGACCGGACGGCCTCTGGCGCGAAGGAAGTCGCTGTGAGCGAGGCGCTCGTTTCGCCAGCGGGAAGTGAGACGACGTTGGGCTTGAACCAGACGATGATTTGATTCGGGACGTACGTCGGCTCTGCCGGGAAGGGAGACGAGGAGCCGATGGTGGCCTGATCCAGAATCGAGAGCGAATCGACCGCGCCCGTTGCATCCTTCGCAAGAACCGAAGCCAACCAAAACGTCACCGGCGTCGTCGGACCACAAGCTAGCGACGAGACCGTGTAGACGACGCAAGACTTGGCGCTGCCCCCGAGGAACGTGATGCTCCAGGTGTAGGTGTTGTCCCCGAGGAAGTTGCCCCCGGGCGGCGTGTCCGTGGCCCAGCCGCACGCTACGTCGGGAGCGGAGGAGACCACCGTGTAGCAGCCGGAGGAATCCCCCGTAGACCAGCGCAGTTCGACGGCGAGAGAGCGGATGTTCGGCGTATCGGAAAGATGAAGGAACAGGGGGAACGTGGAAGATGGAGGTTGGGCCATCTGGGTAGCGACCCCCTGGGGGTCCCAACTCAGCGATGCCTTTCCAGCAGCGTTCTTACCGGCAGTTGTCTCCCTGGCCACGAGCATGAGCAGTAGAAGCAGGATTACGCGGTACATGATGCGCCTCCACGCGACGAAGGTGTGCGATCCTTAGTTGGAAATTGAAGCGGCTCCAACCGCTGTGGTGTGATGGCGTTGGACGACGTTCATCCACCCCAGAAGAAAGGAGCCGTCGATGGGCAGTGTCGTACGTCGGATGCGGAAGCGCAAGCGGTGTCTGGGCGAGGTCCTTGTGCTGCGGCGCGAGGAGTACCAGGGACTGGAGCTGAACGCCAAGGTGGAGATGATCCGGAGCTTGATTCCGTTGGGCCTGATGCACGTCCAGATGTTGCTCGACGAAGAGGTCGAGGCCCTGGCGGGCCCGCGCTACGCGCACGGGGACGGTGCGGCGGGGATGCGCTACGGGAGCAATCCGGGGACGGTGCAGCTGGACGGGCAGAAGGTGCCGATCCGGCTGCCGCGGGTGCGGAGCGAGCGGGGCGAGCTTCCGCTGCGCAGCTACCAGGGGCTGCACGGCACGGGCGAGGTGAACGACCAGCTGCTGCGGCGGGTGCTGTACGGGATCTCGTGCCGGAACTACGAGGCGGCCGCGACCGCGATCCCGGGAGCGATCGGCTTGTCGAGTTCGTCGGTGTCGCGGGCGTTCGTGGAGGCGAGCGCGGCCAAGCTGAAGGAGTTTCAGGAGCGCGGCCTGTCGGGCGAACGGTACGTGGCGCTGTTCCTGGACGGCAAGAGTTTCGCGGACGCCACCCTGGTGATCGCCCTGGGGGTGACGGCCGATGGCCGCAAGCGATTCCTGGGCTTCATCGAGACCGACACCGAGAACGAGCAGGTGCTGACGCCCTTCCTGCGCTCGCTGCTCGAGCGGGGCCTGGATCTCTCGCAGGGGCTGCTGGTGGTGATCGATGGCGGCAAGGGACTGCGCGCGGCGGTGCGCCAGGCGTTTCCGAAGCGGGCGCTGGTGCAGCGGTGCATGTGGCACAAGCGCGAGAACGTGGTGAGCTACCTCCCGAAGAGCGAGCAGGCGAGCTGGCGCCGGCGGCTGCAGCGCGCCTACGACCGTCCGACCTATGCGGAGGCCCAGGCGGCGCTGACCGCGCTGCAGCGCGAACTCGAGGACCGCAACCAGTCGGCGGCCGCGAGCCTGGCCGAGGGGCTGGAGGAGACGCTCACGCTCCACCGGCTCGGCGTCTACGAGCTGCTCGGGGCGTCGTTCAAGACCACCAACTGCCTGGAGTCCACCAACGCGCTGGTCGAGGAGCGCTGTGCGAAGGTGGATGCCTGGAAGACCTCGCATCAGCGGCAGCGCTGGCTGGCCACGGCGCTGCTCGACATCGAGCCGCGGCTGCGGCGGGTCAAGGGGCATCGCCACCTGCCCAAGCTGGAGGCGGCGCTGCGCCGGGCACTGAATATCAAGCAGCCATCGACTCAGATACGAAAGGCCGCGTAAGTCCATGATACGAGCCGTGGATATTTCCAACTAAGAATGGGCTTGACTCGACGCCTTTCGGCATCTGCCAAGTTGTTCGATCGAAGCCCGCCGGTCACGAGCACATCTCCGGTGGGAAGGACGGTGAGATTGTGATACTTGCGCGTGAACAGTTCCTTCCCGAACTCATCGGCGACTTGATCCCACCCGCTTGTCGCGTCGGTCGGTCCACTGAAGCGAATCGTGTCGGTGTTCGAGGCCGCCTGCTTAGAGCTCCTATCAGAATGCGTGCACGGCGGCACGCTTGGTGGTAGAACTGGCCCACGCACAAGGAGGTGCGACGATGGCCAAGCCAATCCTGGA
>JBOGSE010000942.1:0-1010 GCA_050694895.1 bacterium
CCGGCCCGGCTGCCCAGCGCGACCGCCGCCTCAACATAGTCGAGTGACTTCACGGAGAGCACCTGTGACCGGATGACGCGCGCGGGGCGCGCCCATACGAGAATGCCGATGACGATAATGATGTTCCAAAAGCTCGGGCCGAGATACGCGGCCAGAAGGATCATGAGCGGGAGGAACGGGATCACAAGCACCAGGTCAACTACGCGCATCAGCGCCGCGTCGACCCAGCCGCCGGCGAATCCCGCGATAATGCCGACGGCCGTGCCGATCCCAACGGCGATCGAAGCCGCGAGGAACCCGATCGTCAACGAGATGCGGGCGCCGTAGATCAACTCGCTCAGGATGTCCTGACCGATGTCGTTGGTTCCCAGGGGGTGCGCCCGGCTCGGAGCCTGGAACGGCTCACCCGTGGTCTCTTCAGGGTTATGAGGACTCAACACCGGGGCAAGCACCGCCGTGGCCGTGAGTGCGACCAGCAGGGCCACGCCGATCCAACCGATGCCGCCGAGGGCATGGCGGCGCCGCGACAGGGCAAGCGGCACGGCCCGGGCAACGACGGTCATCGGTGGCGCACCCGCGGATCGATGAACGGGTACAGCAGATCGGCGAGGATATTTGCGGCGATCACGCTGACCGTGATGATGAAAAACGCGCCCTGCAGCACGGGATAGTCGCGGTTCAGTACGGCCTCGTACAGCAGCCGGCCGAGGCCGGGATACGAGAACACGGTCTCGATGACGGTCGCGCCGCTGGCGATGAACCCCAGGTTCAGCATGAAGACCGTCGCCACAGGCAGCAGGGCATTGCGCACAGCATGACGCCGGAGCACGGCCCGTTCGGCGACCCCTTTTGCCCGTGCGGTGGCAATGTACTGCTCGCCCAGAATCGAGAGCATCGAGTACCGCATGATGAGGTATGTGCCCGGAATCGTAATGAGCGTCAGGGTCGCGAGCGGAAGCACAAGGTGGCGGGCCCGATCCAGCACCAGCGCCCATCCCGACAGAGTCACG
>JBOGSE010000943.1:0-4381 GCA_050694895.1 bacterium
TTCGGCTGATATCAAGGTACGAGCAGCAGCGCCATGTTGCGCGCGAAACACTCCGCCGCGCCCCTCAGCGAACCGCTGAAGTCGCTGCACGTCACCTCTTGCTGAAAGAGCCTGAGCCGGGACGCAACGTCGAGAACCCGCACGTCTATGGTGACCCGGGCTTCAGCCCCGAAGCCGGGGGCAAGACTTTTGTCCCGTGTGATCTGCACCACGCGCCCGGTCAACACGGCATCGGCGCCCAGGCTCGCTCCGAGGGCGATGGCACGCGTCGGGTTCACCAGATCCGACGGCGCGATACCCAGCCGCTTCATCTCTTCGGCGACACGCGCCGGCTCAATGACCTGGAACCGACCGCGCTTGAGAATCTCGCCCAGACGCCCGCTGCCATGCTCGGCGACCTGGCGTGTGTCGGGGTTGTCATCCGCAAACGGCGCCACGGCTAGGACACGCACCCCGGAGAGCAAGGGCGCCTGTGCCGCCGCGGGCACGGTACCTGAGACGAGCCCTATCACCATCCCGATGAACATCGCGCCGGAGAGTACACGCCGGCTCCTCGTCCTCCACATATGTAAGCGCCTCCACATTGGAGTGTCGGAAATCTTTGTGAACTTCATATTCTGACGCTAGAACATCGCGGTCAGGGACGCAAGGGACTATGGTACCGGTACCCACCCGCGGGCGTAGTGGGGCTGTGTCCAAAGTGAGGATTAGTGGTGCGCCCGGCACCGTTCATATCAGCGTATGCCCCGCGGCCCTCGCCCCCGACTCTGGACGCCTGCCTTTGCCGCAGTGGTCACCGCGTCTCTGTCGTATTTTGTGGGGCTTGGTATGCTCCTGCCGGCTCTCCCACGATACGTGCAGGGTCCCCTCTACGGCGGGAGCGCAACCGTCGGCTTGGTCTTGGGATCGTTCAGTATCACGGCACTGCTGCGACCGTGGGTCGGCCGGCTCGGCGATCAGCGTGGACGGCGTGTGCTCATCCTCGCCGGCACGGCTGTCTTCGGCCTGTCGGTGGTCGGGTACGCGGCGGCGATTTCCATTCCGCTCATGCTCCTGATGCGCCTGCTCGCCGGCGCGGACGAGGCCCTGTTCTTCGTAGGGGCTGCCAGCGCCGTTGCCGACATGGCACCGGCTGAACGGCGTGGGGGGTTACGCCGGCTTCGTGAGCTTCGTCCCGCTGTACGCTCTTGACCTGGGCCTGCCGGGTTCGGGGCTCTTGTTCGGGATGTTTTCCGCGATCGTTCTCGCCGTGAGAAGCATGAGAGCCCGTATACCCGATCGCTTCGGCGCCGGCCTCACCGCGAAGGTCGCGCTCCTTGTGTCGATCACCGGCCTGACGACGATAGGCTTGTGGCGTGAGCCGCTCGGCCTCTTCGTGGGGACGCTGGTCTTCGCCTTTCTTGACCTTGGCGTCGGTCTTGGGCCAATCGCCCTGGGAATGGTCGCGGCCGCGCTGGGATATGGAGGAACGTTTCTCTCAGCCGCGCTGGTCGCGGCCATGGGGTTTCTCCTGCTGGTCCAGTACACCAGGAACTCGTAGCCGGGCCGATCGGAACCGCACGTCCAGGCGCGGCGGCTTTCAATCAGGGGCCCTCGCGCACGCTCATCAGGATCCCGCAATGTGTTTCGCGGGAGAGTGTGCCGGGCGCCTCAACTGCGATCACCCGATGAGCCGCAATCAAGAAGGTCGTCCACGTGCCCGTAGTTGGATCAAAGCACTGACGTCCGCGAGAACCTCCCAGTACCACCGTCTGGCAGCGTCCTCCCCCCGCGGTGCGATCCTGCCGCTCTAACCACGCCGCAGGCGCGACCCCTCCGGTGTCCACCGCCCAGAGCCGCGCCATCACGCGATCGCCGGTGACGAATTCGATTCGCGGCCCCGTGCTTTCGCGCGCCGACCACTCGGGAGGATGGCTCACGCGAACCCCTAAGGACCTGAGGGTCGCACTGGCCCATCCCCTCTTTGGCCCGTCCGCCAGATGGCAGATACCGGACAATCGGGGGATTGGCGGGAGATCGGGGCCCTGAGCACGCGCGTGCCCCGGTGCCAAGCTCATCGGCAGCAAGGCGGCGACACATGCCACGCAGATTCGCAGGCTCATCTTCTTACCGTATGAGACGGTGAGGCCGCAGAGAAAGTTCCGGGAGGGGCAAGCCCCTCCCGGAGCGGTGCTGCTCGCGAGCGACGGCTCAGCGACGCGTTGCGTAGAAGACGGTCGGGATGTGATTGATCCGCCCGCCGTTGCGCCCATCTGCCCACGTGACGTGGGTTCTCCGGTTGATACTCCGGGCGTCGATGTAGTCACCAAAGTTCGGGATGATACTGTTGATGGGGGTGGACGCGCACCAGTTCGTCGTCTCGGTGGTCACGCGGCGGGGTTCGGACCAGGTCGCTCCGCCATCCCGGGAACGCACGTGGAAGACGTCGACCAGCGAACTTAGCAGGCTACGCCTCAAAGTTGGGTTGTCCAGGGGCCCGCCGATCCGCACCTGGCACTCAAAGTCTGTCGGATCCGGTGTGACGTTGATCTCCCGGCTCTCGTAGTAGGCCACATTCACGGCGCCCGTCGTCTCCACGCTCACGACCGGCCAGAACTGAATCTTCCCGTCCGCGCGGGGGTGAAGGGGGACCGGGGAGCTCCACGTGTCTCCCCCGTTGTCCGAGGATGTCACGTAGACGTCCGTATCCAGGCCAAAAGGCGCGGCGCCGTGTCTCGCGCTGCAATCCTGAAACGCAATGTAGATCCTGCCCCTGAAGCGGCCCTGATGAGCGGCCGCGATCCGCGGAAAGTCGTTGTTAGAGGTGCGGTTGTACCCCGCCGGGGGGTTCAGGACTCCCGAGCAGATGGATCTGACCGTCCGGAGCGGCCCAAAGGTTTCTCCTTGATTCGTCGACCGCTTGAGGGCAATCGTCGCCCTGGGCAGCCCCGCCGGGGGGCCACCACTGCCCAAAGGTTCAAACCAGCCGCGCTCCCAGGCGACGTAGAGCTCGCCCCGTGGCCCGACCGCCGGAGCCGAGCCCTGATTGACGATCCCATCCAGGCCGCAGCGCGGGTTGCTGGGGTCGGTGATGAGGGATTCGTCCGGCTGGATGATCCTGCGCGCCCAGCCGGTCGGTGTGCGCCGGTAGAGTTCCATCTGTCCGAAGCCAAAGAACGGGATGTTGCAGACCTCGATGAAGTTCGTGAGCGTGATGTACACGGTGGTATCATCGACCACCATCGCTTCCTTGTCGACGAAATCCCGCGGATAGTTGGGGGACTGAATGAGTTCGGCATGGGTCCAGTCAAAGCGCCGGCCCCTGAAGCCGCCGAAGTGGACGCTCACCCCGGCCGGCGGCAGAGCGGCGTCATCCTCCCAGATGCCGAGGTTGGCATAGACGAAGGTCATGTTTCCGGGGCCGCCCACGTCCAGCCAGGGGTCGCCGCGTGTGATGTATCGCCCGGTGCGGCTGCGGCCCCTCGGCCCGGGTCCGAAGGCGATGACGGTGCCGATTGGCGGCGCGCCCCCGTCGGTCCACGTCCGCCCCCGGTCACTCGAGAACCCGTAGCCTGACAGCCCGAGTGGGGGTTGATTCGGCACGAAGGGGCCGAACGCGAAGCCTTCGCCATCGTTCCATCCGGCGACGAGCTTCTGTCCCCCCGCCGTGCCGGCAATGGTTGTCTCGCTGGCGCCGGTGCGCAGCGCATCTCCCGGGTTTTGATTCTTGCTGACTTGAACGTTGCGCCCGGCGCCGGCTCCAGCAGACCTCACGATTTCCCCAAGGCCTTCGAGGGCTGCGCTGGCCCGCCGGGCCTCATTGCTCGGCGGTGGGATGATTACGGTCTTGAACCGGTCCTTGAACTGCGTCCTCTCGGAGGGCGTTATGGGCTGCCCCTGCGATAGCGGGCTGGCGACCACCAAAATGACGAGAATCACGAGAACCTGTCGGAGATACAGGCCCCACGTTCGCATCGGCATCCTCCTTCCTGAAATGGTATCGTCGACCTGGTTCAGGACACCTCCCTTCACCCGGTGTGCAGCAAGGGTGCCTCGAAAGCTGAATGAACTTTGGCCGCAACTACCTGGGAATGTGCTGAGAGGCTTCTGGGGCTGAGCGAAAACTCCTCCAATCCGCAGGCGGCCGCGATTCGATCCTTCTTCTGGGCATACAGATGCAGAAAGGGGTTGCTATGGCGCCACGCCGAATCGCACGTGCGCTGCTTGTGGGACTGGGGCTGGTAGGCCTTGCTGCCGCTCACCCCGCAGTACTGGAGGGATCACCCGACGTGGCCGCCCGCACGATTGCGTACGTGACAGGATCGAGCGCAGACCCTCTCAAGCACACACTCGATCTCTACCGCCCACGGGCGCGCAAAGACCTTCCGGTGCTGCTGTTCTT
>JBOGSE010000944.1:0-1428 GCA_050694895.1 bacterium
GAGCAATGCTTGAAACCTGTGGATCTGCCGGTGAGGGGCGTACCTTCCCGGTGATCAGCTCAGGTTCTCAAGCAAGGCCGACGTTGGCGCGTCGGTCGGGAAGGCACGCCCATGCTCACCGTAGTCCCCGAGCCCGCCGAGGGTGATGATCACCCCGCGAGTAGTGCGTCGTTGATCGACGAACTCGTCCGGGAAGGTGCCCGCCGGATGCTGGCCGAGGCCCTGCAGGCCGAGGTCGATGCCTATGTTGACCGGTTCGCCGTCGAGCGTGACGAGCGTGGGCGGCGGTTGGTGGTGCGTAACGGTTACCACGAGCCGCGGGAGGTGCTGACCAGCGCGGGCGCGGTCGAGGTGACCGCGCCGCGGGTCAACGACAAGCGCACCGACCCCGACACCGGTGAGCGGAGGCGGTTCTCCTCGGCGATCCTGCCGCCATGGGCGCGTAAGACCCCGAAGATCACCGAGGTACTGCCGCTGCTGTACCTGCATGGCCTCTCCAGCGGGGACTTCGTGCCCGCCCTCGGGCAGTTCCTCGGCTCCACCAAGGGGCTCTCAGGGCCGGTGATCACGAAGCTGACCGAGCAGTGGAAGGCCGATCAGCGCTCCTTCGCCCAACGTGATCTGTCTACTGTGGACTACGTGTATCTGTGGGCCGACGGGATCCACGTCAACATCCGACTGGAAGAACACAAGCTGTGCCTGCTGGTGATGATCGGCGTGCGCGCGGACGGCCGCAAGGAGCTCGTCGCCCTGGCCGATGGCTACCGCGAATCGACCGAGTCGTGGGCGGACCTGTTACGCGACGCGGCTCGCCGCGGGATGCGCGCCCCGGTGCTCGCCGTCGGTGACGGGGCGCTCGGGTTCTGGGGCGCGTTACGTGAGGTGTTCCCCGAAACACGGGAGCAGCGCTGCTGGTTCCACAAGATCGGCAACGTGCTCTCCGCGCTGCCCAAGACCGCGCACCCCGGGGCGAAGAAGGCCCTCGCGCAGATCTGGAACGCCGAGGACAAACGGCACGCCCTCGACGCGGTCAACGCCTTCGATGCCGCCTACGGCGCGAAGTTCGGCAAGGCCGCAGCGAAGATCACCGACGACGTCGAGGAGCTGCTCGCGTTCTACGACTATCCCGCCGAGCACTGGATCCACCTGCGCACCACGAACCCGATCGAGTCGACCTTCGCGACCGTGCGGCACCGCACCAAAGTCACCAAGGGCCCCGGCTCCCGCGCCGCAGGGCTCGCGATGGCGTTCAAACTGATCGAGTCCGCACAAGCCCGCTGGCGCGCGATCAACGCACCCCAACTCGTCGCCCTCGTCCGCGCAGGAGCCACCTTCACCGGCGGCAAACTCGTCGAACGACCCGACGACCACGCCGCCCCACCATCAGCCGCCTAAAAGATCTTGATCCACAGGTATTGACTATTGCTC
>JBOGSE010000945.1:0-2132 GCA_050694895.1 bacterium
GGTCCTGCGCATCGTAGCTCCCGCTCACCACTCCGCCCGGCGTGGTCACATCGAGCCGATTGCCGTTGGCATCGTAGCGGTAGGTCGCCGTGAGGGTACCGTTCCGGCGCACCGTCTCGAGCCGGCCCGCCGAGTCATAGGTGAACGCCTGCACCTGGGCGACGCCCTGCACGGTCTCGGTGAGCTCGGTGATCCGGCTCAAGGAGTCGCGCACGTAGCTGGTCTGGAAAAGCGTGGTCCCGGTGCCGGTGTAGCTCGCCGCATAGCTCGCGAGTGCGCCCTTGGGGTCGTAGCCCCACACCCCGAGCACCTGGCTCCCCGTGGCGCCGAGCGAGTCGCGCTCGAGGAAGCCGGTCTGGCCCGCGCGCTTGAGACCCAGCGTTCCGGCCGTCGTCAGCAGCCCGTCCCGGTCGTAAGCGAAGGTGAGGCTGTTGGCCCCGTTCACCGTCTGGCTGGTGACCCGGAAGTCGCTGTTGTAGCCCACCCCCACGCTGCCGGCGACCGGCCCCGCCCAGGTGACGGTCTTCGGCAGCATCCCGTCGTAGGTGAAGCCCTGGCTCACGCCGCTCGGGGCGGTGAGCCCGGTGAGCTGGCCCGTCGTCGGGCTATACCCCATCGTGAGGGTGCCCCGATCAAACGTGACCGTGCTCGGCCGTCCCGTCGTAGCCTCGTAGCCGAAGCTGATGTTCACCCCATCGGGCCGCCGCAGCTCGGTGAGCTGGCGATCCGGGTTGTAGCGGTACTCGGTGGCCCAGGTGCCCGCGCCCAGGCTCGGCGGCGTGTACACGCTGTCGAGATCGAGCGCGGTGTGGGTGAAGCTGTGCGCGGGCCGGCCCGGCGGGGTCACGCTCGTGAGGTTGCCGCTGGAGTCGTAGGCGAACTGCACTGCCCGCCCACCCCAGAACACCCGCCGGACGAGCCGGTCGGCGTCGTATTCCGGGTCTACCGGGTCCTGAGGGCCCGCGAGTAAACACTATTCTTTGCGGAGTTCCGGCACTAAGCAGAGATTTAGATCTTCGTTCGGGAAACAAAGCACTTTGCGTTCCGCGCTGCCTAGGTCAGGCGCCCGCTTGATAACAAGCTCGGAATCAAGAAGAGACCGTCCCGCAGCCGGCGTTGTCTGTTCAGGCCGACGCAGCGCCAGAAGTTGATTCCCGTCGGCGTCCCGCACGAGACGCCATTCGCCGGACGTGGAACTGACCTGCTGACCAGTCTGAAGTTCCGTGCGAAATGACTTGTCATCGTGTAAGTGCAGGCGTTCGATCCCCGACCCTGCAACGGCTTCGCCCGTTGCTCGGTCGAGCACGGTTCGGCCCGTGTAATTGATCACCCAGGTCCCAGCTAGCTCGCCTTCAGAGACCCTGTTAATGGGACGATCAGCTGGGACCGGAGCCGAACACGCCTGGCACGCCCAATAGATCGCTGAAGCAAAGCAAGCTTTGAGTACAGTCATTCCTATTCAATCCAATAGTAGTGTTGTGTCATTGTGCCACCCGGCCCCAAGGCATCCCTCGGCCGATTCTCCAGAATGGAGCTGGGATTTAGCGTGCGCGGCGCACCACGTAACATGTCCTCGACGCTGGGGTTGGCGGCTGCGCCGGGGATCGGCGAGCGTGTGCCGGATTCCCAACCAGTGATGTTAACGACCTCCACGAGCGTGCGGCCGTCAGGGCAGCGGGTAAAGTTTACCTGGTAGCTTCCGAGGAACGAGCCAGTTCCATCAAGTGTCAGCGTCTCACGAACATAGTCGCGTGCGCCAAACCTATATTGCTGGGTCGACTGCCCAGTTGCGAGCCAGCGAGCCCTAGCTCGTTGGACCCCCTCGTCGCTCATCAGCTCGCGAGTGATTGCGTGTGACTCATCGTAGTACCGGTTTGACGGTCCCAGCTCAAAGAACCAGTCGACTGCGACGTGGTACCACCGATCCATTCCAAGGGGGTCAAGCGCGTTGACGGGGTCGCTATCAACATACACGTACAGATTCGCGGACCCGCCGCCGAACCCAATCGGATCCTTGGCGGTCCACCGCCCCGTGCTGGCGTCGTAGTCCCGGGCGCCGAAGCGCACCAGCCCGGTCTGGTGATCGTAGAGCCCGCCCGCGTAGCCAAACGGCTGGAAGCCCGGCGCAGTGT
>JBOGSE010000946.1:0-2415 GCA_050694895.1 bacterium
CACAGGTATCGATCGGCGGTCGGCAGCGGCATATAGTTCCGCAGGCTGTGCGACCCGAAGTTGAAGACGAGCGCATGGTAGACGAACCACACCGCGACGAATCCGGGTGCCCGCCAGCGCTTGAAGACCGCGTAGCACACCGCCAGCGCGGCTACCACCGTCACCAGGCCGAATCGCGTGCTGAGCAGAATCGTTTCCGGACCATCCCGAAATAGCCGAGCGCCCAGCTGTGCCCATGACGAACCGACCGGCCAGAACCACGGCGTTGCAAACGGGCTATGGCTGTGCCGCTCGATCGCGTGGAAGTGATACAGCGGATCGCCGAGGTACCAGCTATACGCCGCCGCCTCGATGCCCAGGACTACCCCGAATCCGACGGCGACGGTCGCGGCGAGGACGGTGTTCTCGTTGTGTCTGTAGGCGGTCCACAGCACGTATCCGGCCACGAACGGAAGCGAGAACAGGATGGCCTCCTTCGACAGCCACGAGAGCCCGAGGGAGAGGCCGGCGAGAATACCGAGTACCGCCTTCCGCTGCCCGCTCAACGGCTTCGACGCCACCCAGATCAGGAGAATCGCCGCATTCAGCCATAGCGCTCCCGGAGGGTCTGGATACAGAAGGGTTCCATACCGTACGTCCACGGGCAAGAACGCGTGCAGGAGCGCCGCGACGACGCCGACCCGCTCGCTGAAGAAGAGCTTGCCGGCCAGATACGCGAGCACGATGCCGGCCATGGAGACCAGCAATGGATACACTCCGAGCGCCTGCTCGCCCACTCCGAATATCTTGAAGGACGCGGCGGCCGGCGCCACGATCCCGATCCGGGCGGGAAAGATGAGCGAGGTCCTCTGATGGGCCTGGAGAAACTCGCCCGTCAGGATGCTATGTGCCAGCTCGGCATACCCGACGTCATCACCGTCATAGCCATAGCCGATGAACGAAACCATGCGGAGGCTGACCGCGACGGTCAGGATAAGGACGAGAGCGACCGCGACGCGATGAGACCTAAGCCATTGACGCAGCACCGATTCCCTCCGAGGTCTTGTCAAGAAGTGTGTAAACGAGATCAGGCGGCGGCCTTCGCGTTGCCTCGCTTCTCCCGCACGCCGTCGGCGTACGCGACCCCCTCGGCGACCTCCGGCAGCAGCTCGGGCGCGTCCAGCCGGCGGAAGCGGTGCTCCGCGACCAGCAGCGTCTTCCAGATGATCGCCGTCGCGTTCTCCACTTTCTTGAACCGCTTGGCCGCCGCCGTCCGCAGCCGCACCGCGGCGAAGGGCGACTCCACCACGTTCGTCGTGCGCAGGTGCTTCCAGTGCTCCTTCGGGAACGCGTAGAAGGTCACCAGCCGCTCCCAGTCCTCGTCGAGCCGGCGGCCCGCCCCGGCCACGCCCTTCTTCGTCGCCCACACCTGGAAGTCGCGCTTGAGGCGCTCCGCCTCCGCCCGCGTCTCCGCGTACGGGATCTTCGTCAGGAGCGCGCGGGCCTCGGCCTGGAGCTTCTTCGGCAGCGTGTCGAGCACGTTCACCAAGCGGTGGTTCCAGCACCGCTGCTCGGCCACCGCCGGGAACACCGTGCCCACGGCGTTCCAGATCCCCAGATGGCCGTCGGCGATGAGCAGGCGCGGGGCTCGCAGCCCCCGAGCCTTGAGGTCCCGGAGCAGGGCCGCCCAGCTCTCCGTGGACTCCCGGTAGCCGCTCTCCACCGCCAGCACCACCTTCC
The DNA here is from genome assembly GCA_050694895.1 of bacterium. GTDB lineage: Bacteria > Sysuimicrobiota > Sysuimicrobiia > Sysuimicrobiales > Humicultoraceae > JBQTJP01. Next base: position 1,720 of record JBOGSE010000946.1, read on the forward strand.
GCCCATCCCGGAGTGCGGCGATCAGCACGAGCATCGCGGCCTTGTCCTTCTCCAGTCCTGCCTTCACATAAATCCCATCGGCCCAGAGGTACACCGGCTCGAGGTCGTCCAGCCGCCGCCGCTTCCACGTCTCGTACTCCGCGTGCCAGCCGGCCTTCAGCCGCGCGATCGACGTCGCCGACAACGGCGCCGCGTCCCCCAGCAGCCCGCGCAGCGCCAGGTCGAAGTCCCCCTGGGCCAGCCCGTGCAAGTACAGCTCGGGGAGCAGCCGGCCGACCTCTTCCGTGCGCCGCTTGAACAGCGGCAGCAGCCGACTCTCGAACCGCGCCTCCAGCCCGCGCACTCGCGGCCGCCGCACCGTCACCGTGCCGCTACTCAGGCTCAGGCGCCGCGGCTTGCCGTAGCCGTTGCGAGAGCCCGGCGCCGCGTCGATCCCGTCTCGCCGCGCGTAGCGCTGCCGCCCCAAGACCTGCTCGACCTCGTGCTCCAACAGCTGCTGGAGCAGCCGCTGCACGCCCTGTCGGGCGAACGCCTCCAGGCTCTCCCAGACCGGCCTTGACTCCCCCACCTCGATGATGCTTTGCTCCTTCACGGGCGTGTCTCCTTCCCCGGCGTTCCCGCGCCGGTGGTTCGTTGGTTGCGAACCGAAGGCTACACCGCCTTCTCTTCGTTTACACACCTTCTGACCTTACCTCG
>JBOGSE010000947.1:0-5664 GCA_050694895.1 bacterium
ATGATGCTGATCGGCGTGGCATGGGGGATCATTGGGGGTGCGCTGCCCGGCATTTCCGGCTCGATGGCCATGGCCCTCCTGCTTCCCTTCACGTTCGGCATGGATCCCGCGATCGCGCTGATGATGCTGGCCGGCGTCTATATCGGCGCGATGTACGGCGGCTCCATCACGGCGATTCTCATCCGTACGCCCGGCACGCCGGGCGCGGCCGCGACCGTGATCGACGGCTACGAATTGCACAAGAAGGGTCTGTCCGGAAAGGCGCTCGGCGTCTCGCTGATCACAGGCACGATTGGCGGCGTCGCGAGCGTCTTCATCCTGGTTGCGCTTGCCGTGCCCCTCTCGAAGATCGCGTTGGCGTTCGGCCCGGCCGAGTATTTTGCGCTCGGGGTCTTCGGCCTGGCGCTCATCAGCAGTTTCGTCGGTCGTGATCTGCTCAAAGGCGCGATCTCGGGCCTGCTGGGGCTCGTCATCGCCACAGCGGGCACTGATCCGTTCTCAGGCACGCCCCGCTTCGCCTTCGGCGGCACCGACTTGCTCACCGGCGTGGAGATCGTGGCCGGCATGATCGGCCTCTTCGCGGTCTCGGAGATGTTCCTTCAGATCGCCGAATCCGAGGCGTGGGAGACCATCAAGGGCAAGTTCAGCACCGATCTCCCGAAATGGGTCGAGATCATCAAACTCAAGACCGCGATGCTCGTCGGCATCGTCATCGGCACCATCGAGGGCCTGCTGCCGGGCGGGGGCGGGGCGATCGCCGCGTTCATCTCGTACAACGAAGCCAAACGGTGGTCCAAAACCCCTGAAGAGTTCGGGCATGGGTCGCTGGAGGGTATCGCGGCGCCCGAGACCGCGAACAACGTCGTCACCGGCACCGCGATGATTCCCCTGCTGACCTTCGGGATTCCCGGGTCAAACTCGGCGGCCATCATGCTGGCAGCCATGACCCTGCACGGGGTTCAACCTGGACCCCAGCTGTTCGAGCGCACCCCGCAGATCGTCTACGGCCTCTTCGTGGGGATGTTTGTCGCCAACTTCATGATGCTCGCGCTCGGGTACCTGTCGCTGCGGCCGGCAATCGCCATCGTCAACATCAAGCGGCCGCTGCTGCTGACATCGATCCTGGCGCTGGTGCTGATCGGCGCCTACTCCATCAGCAACCGGATGTTCGAGGTGTGGGTCGTGCTGTTGACGGGCCTGTTAGGATACGGGATGCGCCGCTTCGGCTTCAACATCCTGGCGATGGTGCTGGGGCTGGTGCTCGGCTTCCTGGTGGAGGTGAATCTGCGTCGCAGCCTGCTGATCTCGCTGGGGAACCCGTGGATCTTCGTTACACGGCCGATCTCGCTCGCGCTGCTGATCTTCGCGATGATCACGTTGTTCTGGCCGATCATACGCCAGGTGCGAGAAGATCGTCGGAAGCAGCGCCTGCTCCGGGACATCGGTGAGTTCACAGAGTGGGCCGAGTCGCAGTCGCGCCGGTAGCGTGAGGGGGCCACGTCGGTGAGCACCTCGATGCGCAGGGAAGTCGCCGTCGCCGCGTTCCTCGTGGCGTTCGGCTGCGGCGTCATCGCCCTCGCCCGTCAGATCGGACCGGGGATTCCCACCGATCCTCTGGGGCCGCAGGCGTTTCCCACCGCCCTGGGCGCGGGTATTACCCTCTGCGGGCTCTTGCTGGCCGCCTCGACGCTGCTGTTCCGTGGACGCCAGGGCCCTGCGGGGCCGTTGTCTCGCGCAGACCCCGAAGAAGATATGGGGGGCGAGGCGGGGCCGTTCTCACCCGCGCGTCTCGTTGCAGCCGTCGTTGCGACCGCGGCGTACCTCGCCGTGTTCGAGCCGCTCGGCTATCTCGTTGCCACGCCGCTCTATGTGGCGGCGGTCATGCTCGTCCACGGGGGCGCGGGCCGGCGCGCGCTGCTGATCGCTCCCCTCCTGGTCACGGCCGTGCTATATGCGACCTTCCGGTTCGCCCTGCTCATCCCCGTTCCACGCGGTATCCTCGAGCGCATCCTCCCATGAGGAGCGCCAGGCGATGAGCTTCTTCGACAACCTCCTCGCCGGGTTCGCGACCGCGCTCCAGGGATGGGGGATTCTCATCATGGTCGCCGGCGTCGCCTGGGGCATCATCGGCGGCGCCATCCCCGGCATCAGCGGGGCCGTCGCGATGGCGCTCGCGCTACCTTACACGTTCGGTCTCGATGCCGCCACGGCGCTGGTCTTGCTGGCCGGCATATGGGCGGGCGCGAACTACGGAGGCTCGATCCCCGCGATTCTCATGCGCATGCCCGGGACACCTGGCGCTGCCGCCTGCCTGATGGACGGCTATGAAATGATGAAACAGGGCCGCGCCGCAAAGGCGCTCGGAGTCTCGCTCATCTGCGGGACCATCGGTGGGCTGATCAGCATCATCGTCCTCATCGCGATGGTCGTGCCGCTCGGCAACCTGGTGCTTGCGTTCGGGTCGCCGGAGACCTTCACGCTGGCGCTCTTCGGCCTCACCCTGATCGCCGGCCTGACAGAGCGAAGTTTCCTCAAGGGACTCGCCTCCGGCTTCTTCGGCTTGCTCCTCACGACGGTTGGGCTGGACACGCTGACCGGATCGCTACGCTTCACGTTCGGCCGCTCAGAACTTCTGAGCGGCATCGACTACATTTCCATCATGATCGGGCTCTTTGCGGTGTCCGAGATGTTCTATCAGATCGCGCACCCGACGCGCCGCACGGTGGAGCCCGTCGGAAAAGCGCATACGGCGTTCCCGACCCTCGCGGAGCTGCGCGGGGTGGGACGCGCCACCTTCGTGGGCACCATCGTCGGGATCATCGTGGGCATCATGCCCGGCGCAGGCGCGACCGCATCATCGTTCGTCGCGTACAACGAGGCCCGGCGCTGGTCGAAGCGACCGGACCTCTTTGGCAAGGGATCCATGGAAGGCGTGGCGGCGCCCGAGACGGCGAACAACGCGGTGCAGGGGGGCGATCTGGTCCCGACGCTCGCGCTGGGGATCCCTGGGTCGAACTCTGCGGCGATCATGCTCGCCGCCCTCATCCTCCACGGGATCGTGCCCGGACCGTTCCTGCTGACGAAGCACACCTCGCTGGTCTTCACCCTGTTTGCCGGACTGATCCTGGTTAATCTATTGATGGTCCCGGTAGGCATCGTCATCCTGCGGGGCTGCATGCAGGTGCTCAAGCTGACGCCGCCGGTGCTCATCGCATCGATCCTCGCGATCATCGTCATCGGGACGTACGCGGCAGAGATCTTCCTCTTGAATCCCGTTCTCGCCCTGATCTTCGGGATCATCGGCTACGGGATGCGCGTCTATGGGTTTTCATCCGCCGCCGCGGTGCTCGGTCTGGTGTTGGGCTTTCTCGCGGAGAGCGAGCTGCGCCGGTCGCTGCTGATCTCGCTCGGGAGCTGGACGATCTTCGTCACGCGCCCAATCTCTGCCGTTCTTCTCGCCCTGACCGTTGGCGTCCTGATCTACCCTGCCGTACTGCATGCCAGAAGCCGCTGGCGAGCGCGCCAGGCTCTGGCCGGTTCCAAGTAACAGATGGTTACATCCTGAAGGGAGGTAGGAGGAGATGAGAACGAGGTCATTTCCCTGGAAGCTCCTGGTGCTCGCAGGGTGGCTGGGCCTCTCGATCGCGCTGGCCGCAACGCCGGCCTCGCCGCAGGCGGCCGACTACCCGACGCGCCCCATCACCTTCGTCGTCGGCTTCGCCCCTGGGGGCGGCGCCGATGTCTTCGCGCGCGCCCTCGCGGATGCCCTCAAGGGCATCCTGCCGCAGGCCGTCGCGGTGGAAAATCGGCCCGGCGCGGGTGGTACGGCGGCCAATGCGTACGTCACCGGCCGGCCGGCCGACGGGTACACCCTGCTGTTCGCACACGCCGGCTCGTCAATCATCACGCCGCTCCTCACGAACCAGCCGCAGCTGAAGTGGGACGCCTTTGATCCCATCGCCAGGATTCACGGCGAGGAAGAGTGGTTCTTCGTCCGCCCGGACGCCCAATGGAAGACCCCGGAGGAGATGATCGCCTTCGCCAAGGCCAACCCAAGGCGCGTCCGTGTCTCCGGTTCGGCTATCGGCGGGATCGACAGCTTCACCGCGTTGACGTGGGGAAAGGCCGCGGGCGTTGATTTCCAGTACATTCCTCACGAAGGCGGCGGCCCGGCAACGCTGACGTTCCTGGGGGGCAACGCCGAATTGCTTATCGGCAACGTGTCGGAAGTCTTCCAGCACATCGAGGCCAAACGCATGGTGCCCTTTGCGGTGGCAAGTGAGCGGCGGAGCACGATCTTCCCCAACGTCCCAACCCTGAAGGAGAAGGGCTGGGACGTCGTCTACGCGCAGTGGCGGAGCGTGCTGGCGCCGGCAGGGACACCGCCCTCACGCGTTGCCACGCTTACCGTGGCACTCCAGAAAGCGCTGGCCACCGACTCGTGGAAGCGCTTCAACGGGAACGCCAAGGCAGTCGATCTGTACCTTGGCCCGGCGGATTTCCGCAGATTCCTGGTCGGCGAGGAGGCGCGCCTGAACAGGATCATCGACGACCTCGGACTGCGGAGACGGTAGCATACAGCGGTCGCCACACAGCGCTCAGGAGGAGACATGTGACCGATCACCCCAAGGATACCGCGCGCGAGGTCGAAGACCGCCTGGCGCGTGGCCGACAGATGCGCGAGGAGATCATGGGGCCGGGCGTCCCGCCTGGGACTCCAGCCACCCAGGAGCTCGCCCCGTTCTTCTCGCGCTGGATCTATGAGAGCGTGTTTGGAGATCTCTACGGCCGCCCGCAGCTCGATCTGAAAACGCGGGTGCTCATCACACTCGTGACCCTCTCGGTGCAGGGACGGATTGCGCAGTTGCGTGGCTACATCGGCGCGGCACTGCGGGCCGGCTGGAGCCGGACTGAGATCATCGAGGCGATCGTGCAGCTTGCCCCCTATCAGGGTGTGCCGGCCACGCACGACGCCCTCGCGGCTGCGAAAGACATCTTCGACGCGCAGCGAGGCTGAACGAGGAGACCCTCTGGTGTCGGGATAGTGGACCTTGGGTTGCGTGGAAACGCGGTGCTGCTGGTCGGCGGCACGCGCGGTATCGGCCGCGAGGCCGCGCGGCTGTTGGGAGAAGAAGGCGCCAGGGTGGCGCTGGTCGCCCGCGACCAGGCCGCACTCGAGGCAACTGCCGCTCAGGTACGCCAGGGTGGGGGGGAGGCCATTGCGCTCACGGCCGACGTCACCGATGTGGAACAGTCGACCCGCGCGGTGCGGGAGGCCGCGCACGCATTGGGCGGATTCGATGCACTGATCCACGCGGCCGGCCGGGGATTTCGCGGGGCGTTTGCGGAGATCGACGAGGCCACCTGGCGGGAGGCATTTGAACTCAACTTCTTCGCGGCCGTCAGGATCGTGCGCCTGGCCGTCCCGCACATGCGCAAGGGCGGCCGCATTGTGCTGATCGGCGCGGCATCCGCGAAGCAGCCGCACCTGCGGCAGTCCCCGTCCAACACCGCGAAGGCCGCGCTGGCCAACCTCACCGCGAGCCTGGCCGAGGAACTGGCGCCCGATCTGGTCGTGAACTGCGTTGCGCCGGGACGGATTCTCACGGAGCGCCGGCGCGATCGCGCAGCCGCGGAGGGACGCGCCGCCGGACAATCTCTCGA
>JBOGSE010000948.1:0-2708 GCA_050694895.1 bacterium
CGGCCGGCCGTAGACCTCCTCGCCCGTGCGGACCGTCAAGGCGACAAGTGGGTCGTCGGCATCCGCTTTCGCCGGCCACATGGCCCCGTGCCAGGTCACGGTGACGTCGCCGAACCCCTCGCTGATCAAGTGCGCCTTGAGTCGGGCAAAGATATCCTCGGGATCCTGATCGGGCACGAGCCGGAAGTCGAGTTTCGCGGTGGCGCGCGCCGGGATGACGGTTTTGGAGCCCGGGCCCTGATAGCCCGCGGTGATTCCCTGAATGTTGCAGGTGGGTTCAAACGCCGCCTGGCTCAGGGCCTTCCCGGTCAGACCACGCACGAAGGTCTTCACGCCATATGTTTGGCGTACGTACGGCTCGTAATCGGGAAGAGCCGCGTATAGTTCCAGATCGCGCGGCGACGGCGGATGGGCCCTGTCATAGAACCCGGGGATGCGGATGCGCTCGTCAGATCCCTTGAGGCTCGCCAGTGCCCAGAGGAGCCGCCAGGCCGCATTGGGCAGTGTGTGGGCGCCGCCGGAATGGGCGTCTCGGCGCATCGTCTCAGCGGCAAGCTCGACGGACAGCACGCCCCGAACGCCGAGCACCATACCCGGCCGTCCGTCCGGATCGACACCGCCCTCTTCCCAGATCGCGCCGTGAGACCGGAGCTTGTCCCGGTGCTCGCGGACGAACGCAGCGATGTGCGGGCTGCCGATCTCTTCCTGGCCTTCGACGACAAACAGGACGCCGCACGGGAGCGTCCCGTTGTGCGCCGCGCGCACCGCGTCCACCGCGGCCAGGCGCGCGACCAGCTCGCCCTTATCGTCCTTCGCGCCGCGCGCATAGATCGCGCCGTCTCGCACGGCCGGCTCAAACGGCGGGGTCGTCCACAGGTCCAGCGGCTCGGGCGGCTGCACATCGTAATGGTTGTAGAAGAGCAGTGTGCGCGGTGATGTACCCGCAAGGCGTCCAACGACGACCGGAGCGCCCGGCGTAGCGAAGACCTCGACGGCCAGACCGTGTTGTCGCAGGATTGCCGCAACCAGCTCCGCGCACTCTTCCAGCCCCTCACCCTTTGCGGATACACTCGGCTGCGCACAGAAACGGGCCGTCTCGGCAACGTAACCGTCCAAACCGGCCGTGAGAAAGGTATCAACGTCCCGTGCGGTCTCTGTCGTCGCCATAGGATTATGCCCGCACGGCCGGACGGTAGAGGGGAAGCGCATCGCGGAGGCGCCGCATGCCCTCGCGGATGTTCTCCTCATTGTTGGCGTAGGAGAATCTCAGGTACCCCTCGCCGCCGCCCCCGAACGCGGTCCCGGCCAGGCATGCGACCCCGGCCTCGTCCAGGAGGAAGTCCGCCAGGCGTTTCGCATCGGTGTCGATCGCCGACACGTTTGGGAACGCGTAGAACGCCCCGCCCGGCAACCGGCACCGCACGCCCTCGACTCGGTTCAATTCATCCACGACAATGCGCCGGCGCGCGCGGAACTGCGCTACCATGGCATCCACGGCGTCCTGGGGCCCGGACAGCGCGGCGATCGTTGCGATCTGCGCGAACGCCGCCGCGCACGAGCTGGAGTTGATCATCAACTGGGCCATCCTCTCCACGAGGTCAGGCCGCATCACTCCAAAGCCGATCCGCCAGCCCGTCATCGCGTAGGTTTTGGAAAGTCCATCCAGGATGATCGTGCGATCCTGCATCCCTGAGACGCTCGCGATGCTGAACGACTCCCCTTCATATGTAATCCGGCTGTAGATCTCATCGGACAGTATGAACGCGCGCGTCGGGAAGACGGCCGCGGCGATGGCCTCGATGTCGCGCCGCTCCAGGATCGACCCGCAGGGATTGTGCGGCGAATTGAGGATGACCATCCGTGTGCGCGGCCCAAGCAGCGACCGAAACTCATCGAGATCGAACGCGAAGTCGGCTTCTTCCCGCAACCGGACCGGCCGCAGCGTGGCGCCGAGGAACCGGGCGAGCGATTCGTAGATCGGATAGCCCGGATCCGGATAGATGACTTCGTCACCCGGCTCGATCAGGGCCAGCATCGCGAAGAGCATCACATTCTTGGACCCCGGCGTGATCACGACCTGCGCGGGGTCGACCGCGATCTTCCGCGTCCGCGAGATGTAGTCGGCCACCGCCGCGCGGACCTCGGGGATGCCGGCGGCGGGCGTGTAGTGTGTGTAGCCGTCGTGCAGCGCCTTGACCGCGGCCTCGACGATATGGGCGGGAGTCGCGAAATCTGGCTCACCGATCTCGAGGTGCACGATGTCTCGTCCCGCGGCCTCCAGCCGTCGAGCCCTGGCCAGCACCTCGAATGCCGTCTCGGTGCCGAGGGCGCTCATGCGCTTCGCGAGATCAAGGCTCACGCGCCGTCCCCCCTGGTGCCCGCTCATCTAGAGTCTCGCACGACCGCGTCCGCGTGCACGCCGTCACCGGCCCGCGACTATCCGCGTGCCGCCCCGTCCCGCAAGCGCCTCGCCAATCGCCCACGGTGCGGTGATGATCACGCTCTCCCCTCCCGCTTCCAGGAAACGAATCGCGGCCTGGATCTTCGGCCCCATGCTCCCGGGAGGGAAATGCCCCTCATCAAGATAGCGACGCGCCTCGTGAGCGGACATCACGTCGATCGCCCGCTCGGCCGGCGAACCGTAGTGGAGGGCCACCCGCTCCACGGGCATGGACATCAACAGCAGCGTCGCCCGCACGTCACGCGCG
>JBOGSE010000949.1:0-2953 GCA_050694895.1 bacterium
CTGACCGTCCAGAGGATCGGCGGGCGTGTGATCCTGTATCTCACGGTGATCACGTTCACCTTCCTGGCGTCTTTTCCGTTCATCTGGATGCTGATGACCGCATTCAAGCAAAACAGCGATCTGTACAGCATCAAGAACAACCCGTTCATTTTCAACGCGCCCCCAACGCTCGTGCACGTCCAGCTGCTCTTTCGAGAGACGCTGTTCAGCCAGTGGCTGGTGAACACGGCCCTCGTGGCCGGTGTCGTGGTGATCATTACGCTGCTCGCCGCCGTCCCCGCCGCCTATAGCCTGGCCCGGCTGACCGGACGCTGGGGGCAGCGGTTGGGCATGGGGATCTTCCTGACCTACCTGGTGCCGCCGTCCTTGTTGTTCATTCCGCTGGCCCGCGTCGTTGCCGAGTTGAAGCTGCAGGACAACCTCTGGGCGCTGGTCCTCGTCTACCCGTCGTTTACGATCCCTTTTTGCACGTGGCTGATGATGGGATTCTTCAAGACGATTCCGGGCGAGCTGGAAGAAGCCGCCATGGTCGACGGCTGCACGCGCCTGGGGGCGCTGTGGCGCATCGTCCTCCCGATCTCTGTGGCCGGGATTCTCACGATCATCATCTTTGCGTTCACGCTCTCGATGCAGGAGTTCGTCTACGCGCTGACGTTTGTGTCGCCGTCGGCGCAGAAGACTGTGGGGATCGGCGTGCCTACCGACCTGGTGCGCGGCGATGTCTTTTACTGGGGATCGCTGATGGCCGGGGCGCTGGTCGCCAGCGTGCCGGCGGCGATTCTCTATAGCCTGTTCCTGGACCGGTTTATTGCAGGATTGACGGCAGGCGCGTTCAAATAGTAGTACCTTTAAAGAACAGGACGTCCGCGGCGTGCGTATATGAAATGCTGATACGATGAGGAGGTGGGTATCACGTGAAGGACGAGGAACCAGCCAGGTGGGTACGAGTCTCCGATAATCGCTGGAGGCGCGTCACTCGCCGCGATTTGCTCAAGATCGCGGCAGCGGGCGCGGCGGCGGCCAGCGTGGCGCCGTTTGCCAATGTCCAGTTCGCCTTCGCCCAGCAGCGCCGGCTGACCATTCTCCACTGGAGCCACTTTGTCCCGGCTTACGACCGGTGGTTCGATGGCGAGTACGTCAAGGAGTGGGGCCGGGCGAACAACACCGAAGTGGTCGTCGACCACATCCCGTTCGGCCAGATTCCGGCGCGCGCCGCAGCGGAAGTCGCGGCCCGCAGCGGCCACGACCTCTACCAGCATATCTCCCCACCGTCGAACTATGAGCCTGAGGTGGAAGATTTAGCTGACATCAACGAGCCGCTGATCAAGAAGTACGGACAAATCGAGCTCGCCAGGCGGAGCTCGTACAATCCTAAGACGAAAAAGTGGTTCGGCCTGTCCAACTCCTGGGTGCCCGACCCGGGGCACTACCGGAAAGATCTATGGGATGAGGCAGGCTTCGTCCCGGATTCGTGGGAAAACGTGTTGGTCGCGGGGCGCAAGCTCAAGGCCAAGGGCGTGCCGGTCGGCATCGGGATCGCCAACGACATCGATGCCAACATGGTCATGCGCGACATCATGTGGAGCTTCGGCTCCGCCATTCAGAACGCCAACTCCGAGGTCACCATCAACAACCAGAACACCGTCGCGGCGATCAAGTACGTCCGGGCGCTGCTCAAGGAAGCGATGGATCCGGAGGTCCTGGCGTGGGACGCGTCCTCCAACAACCGGGCGATGCTCGCGGGCAAGGTCTCGTACGTGTTCAACGCGATCTCCATCGCGCGAACGGCCGAGAAAGACTTTCCGCAGCTGTCGCCCAACATCCAGATTTGGAAGCCCCCGCGGGGTCCAAACAACTTCGGCGGCAAGCGCCTCGGCGCCCAGCACGTCATGCTCGTGTACACGATCTGGAAGTTCCTGCCCGACGACCGGAAGAAGCTGGCGAAGCAGTTCCTTGTTGACTTCATCAACAACTGGAGCCGGGCGTTCAAGGCCGCCGAGCTCTACGAGTTCCCGTCGTTCACCGGTACCGTGCCCGACCTCAAGGCGCAGGTGGTCAACGACGCGGTCGCGCTCAGGCTGGAGAACAACCCGGGCAAGTACAAGGAACTGGCTACGGCGCACCAGTGGAGCACCAACGTGGGGCACCCCGGCTACGCCAACGCGGCCGAGGGTGAGGTCTTCGACACCGGCATTTTGCCACAGATGATGGCGCTCCATGCAACGGACAAGATGAGCGCGGAAGATGCGGCGAAGTGGGCCGACGCGCAGATCACGCCGGTCTTCAAGAAGTGGAAGGGGCGCGGTTTGATGTAGCGCGCCTACGCAGGGTGCGCGCGGCGCCCCGCGGTGTTCGCTGCGGGGCGCTTGCGTTTGAGTACCGAATGACGATCAGGAAGGAGTTGTGTCGCATGGATGCCGAGGAAGAAGCGTCAGTGAGCGGCCGTCAACCTTCCCACGAAAGATAGTCGAGCGTATACTGAGAAAACCATGAAGATCGACATTAGCAGTTCGCACACCGTTGAGGTCGGGTACGACGAGTTCTGCGGCGCGCTCGCGGCGCGCGACCTGAAACCGTTGTGGAAGATTTCCAAGCAACTCATGCCGGACGTGCCGCTTCCCACCACTCAGGCGTGGCTATGGAAGTGGAACGAGATCCTCCCGCTGGCAAAGCGGGCAGGGGAGATTGTCACCCTCGAGCGCGGCGGCGACCGGCGTGTGCTGGCGTTCGCGAACCCCGGCTTGAAGGGGTTGCCGTTCACGAGCACGACGCTGTGGGGAGCTATCCAGTACCTCGGCCCGCGAGAGTCGGCGCCTGCTCACCGTCATACGCCGTCAGCGATTCGCTTCGTCATGACCGGTGCGGGAGCATATACGACGGTCAACGGCGACGCCGTCGAGATGGAACCGGGCGATTTGATCCTGACCCCGATCTGGAACTGGCACGACCACAA
>JBOGSE010000950.1:0-1793 GCA_050694895.1 bacterium
AGGTCGGGCTCACCCTCGACGCCGGCGGCTTTGCCCCGCTGGAGGCCCTGGCACAGGCCCTTGCCGCGCAGCCCGGGTGGGCCGCAGTCACCGCGGCCGACGTCGTGGCCGTTGCGGAAGCCGATCCTCGCCGCTACGAAGTCCGCGATGGGATGATCCGCGCGCGGTACGGCCACACCGTGACGGTCGCACAGCCGGGAGAACCCGCCTACCCACCAGAGTGGCTCTACCACGGCGCCTCTTTGGCCGCCGCAGCCGCGATGCGCAGCGAGGGCCTGCTCCCGCAGGCCCGGCAACACGTGCACCTCTCCACGACGCCGGCACTCGCCCGCGAGATTGCGCAGCGTCACACGCCCGATGCGGATGTTGTCATCGTCTTCGCCCGGCGCGCACAGGCAGCCGGAGTCGAATTCAGGCGGGCCGGACCCACCGTGTACCTGACGGCCCGCATCTCGCCCGAGTTTCTGCTGCTGCCGCCAGGCTCACCGGAGGAGGAGTCGTAGGCGTAAGCGTGCCGCGGGTTTTGCGCCTTATCGCGAAGGGGAGCGGTCCGTGATCGTTCGAACACCTCTGTCCTGAGCAGGCACCGGCTAACCGAGTCCGCCGGAATGCTGCTGATCGGCCCCGGGCGGCCCTTCTTCGATTCGGGAGAAGTAGATCACCGAGACCTCATCGTCGAGCGTGACGGGCTGGTTGTAGATCTTCGAGAGAAAGTCGATCAGGTCTTCGTGCCGGCGCATCTGCGGGTTGTCACGCTCGATCTCGCGCGGCGTGACCTCCGCCAGGCGCTTGACCTCGACCCGGTCGATGATCGCGGGGAAGATCTTGCGGCGTGTCCCGAAGCGGCGGCCCACGGTGATCCAGACGACCTGGCCGTCGCGATACTTGTCCATCTTGTTGCCCAAACGAATCGAAACCGTCTTGACGCCCTGCCGGAGCGAATCGGCAAAGAGCGACGAGTAGAAGTTCAACGCGTACATCGCGTGCATCGACCCTTCCGGCGGCGGTCGTTGTGTCTTGCGCAGATTCCCCAGGTGGCGCGGGACTCCTGCCGCAGCACCTGGCCCGGTGCCGCAAATCCGCTACCCGCCGCCAGGCGTGGGCCAGCCCAGCCCCCAGCGGGCCGCGGCCGCCCGGGCCTCCGGATAGCCGGCGTCGGCGTGGCGAATGACCCCGGTTCCCGGATCGGTGGTGAGCACCCGCTCCAGCTTCTCGGCCGCGAGCGGCGTCCCATCGGCGACGCTCACCTGGCCCGCGTGAATCGCGTAGCCGATCCCCACGCCGCCGCCGTGGTGGACGGCTACCCATGTGGCGCCGGCAGAGGCATTGACCAGCGCGTTGAGAATCGGCCAGTCGGCGATGGCGTCGGAGCCATCGCGCATACCTTCCGTCTCACGAAGCGGTGAGGCCACCGACCCGGCATCGAGGTGATCCCGGCCGATCGCAATGGGTGCGCGCACCTTGCCGGTCCGCACCATGTCGTTGAACGCGAGTCCGGCGCGGGCGCGCTCACCATAGCCGAGCCAGCAGATGCGGGCCGGCAGGCCCTGGAACGGGACTCGAGCCTGCGCCAGCGGAATCCAACGCGCCAGCGCCTGATCGTCGGGGAACAGAGAGAGAATGGCGGCATCGGTCGCCGCGATGTCGCCCGGATCCCCCGACAGCGCCACCCAGCGGAACGGTCCTTTGCCCTCACAGAACAGCGGGCGGATGTACTCGGGAACGAATCCTGGATACGCAAAGGCCTCGCCGAAGCCGCCTTCGCGCGCCTGCCCCCTCAGGTTGTTGCCATA
>JBOGSE010000951.1:0-2407 GCA_050694895.1 bacterium
ATGAACTTCGCGCTCACCGCCGAGCAGCGCCGGATCCAGGACCTGGCGCGTCGCTTCGCCCAGGAAGAGGTCGCGCCGCTCGCGCGCCAGGCCGATGAACGCGGCGAGTTTCCCACTCATCTGGTCAGGCGCATGGGCGAACTGGGCTTGCTTGCAGGCCCGGTCGAGCGCGCATACGGCGGGGCCGGCATGGACTATATGTCATTCGCGCTCGTCTACGAAGAACTGGGGCGGGTGGACTCTTCGGTGCGCGGGTTCCTCGCCGTCCACGCCGGGCTGGTCTCGCTGTGCATTCGCGATTGGGGGACCGAAGAGCAAAAACGGCGCTACCTGCCACGCCTGGCGTCCGGTGAGTGGATCGGCTGCTACGCGCTCACCGAGCCCAACGCGGGCTCGGACGCCGCCGCGATGGAAAGCACCGCGGAAGACGCCGGCGATGCCTATGTGCTGCGGGGCGAGAAGATCTGGATCACCAACGGCAACCTCGCCAATCTCGCTCTGGTCTTCGCCAGCCGGGATCGCGCCGCCCGGCACAAGGGCATTTGCGCCTTCATCGTCGAGACGAATACGCCGGGATTTCGTCGCGAGAAGATGCCGGGGAAAGAACTGGGACATCGCGCATCCGATCACGCGCGTTTTGTCTTCGAGAAGTGTCGCGTACCCAAGAGCGCGCTGCTCGGGCCCCCTGGTGGTGGCTTTAATGTGGCGATGGGGGCACTCGACCACGGCCGGCTTGGCGTGGCCGCCGGCGCCGTTGGCGTGGCCCAGGCCTGTCTCGACGCCTGCGTTGCCTTTACGCGGTCGCGCCGTCAGTTCGGGCAGCGTCTGGCGGATTTTGAGATGATTCAGGCCCACCTGGCCGATATCGCGGCAGACGTCGAAGCCGCCCGCCTGCTCGTCTATCGCGCGGCCTGGCTGAAAGATCGGGGCGAGCGCACCACCCGTGAGACATCCATCGCCAAACTCTTCGCCACCGAAGCCGCCGTGCGGGCGGCGGGTGATGCGGTGCTCGTGCACGGCGGGCGCGGGTATTCAAACGAGTATCCGGTGGAGCGCTTCTACCGTGACATCAAAGGGCTGCAGATCTATGAAGGGACGAGCCACATTCAGCGGATGATTATCGCCCGTGAACTCGTCGGTCGCGAGTAAGGCGGGAGGTGGGCCGTGAAAGACACGAAGCCCCTCACGTACGCCAGTTACCTGCACGTTGACGACCTGCTCACCCTCCAGCGCCGTCTGACCAGGGCCCACGACGAGCTGCAGTTCATCGTCGTCCACCAGGTGTTCGAGCTCTGGTTCAAACTCCTGGTCTTCGAGCTGGAGACGCTGCGGGCAGCGCTGCAGAACGCCGACATGCCGACGGCGGTGCACCTGCTGCGGCGGACGCACGAGATCGTACATAATCTGACGGCCGGTTTCACGGTCATCGAAACGATGCGGCCGTACGACTTTCTGGAGTTCCGCTCCGAATTGAAGCCGGCCAGCGGCTTTCAGAGCCTGCAGTTCCGAGAGATCGAGTTTATCTCCGGGGCCAAGGATGAGCATTATCTGCGCACGTTCGACGACATGCCTGCCAGCGTGGAGACGCTCCGCCGCCGGCTTACCGAACCCACCGTATGGGACGCTTTTGTCGCTCTGCTGCACAGCCGAGGGATGCCGGCGTCCAGCGACGCTGAGGTCGTGCAGTCGGTGATCCGCATTCAGAAAGAGCCGGCGCTGGCCGCTCTCCTGGAAGTCGTCGAAGGATTGATCGAGTACGATCTGCTCTGGTCCCTGTGGCGGCAGCGCCACATCTTGATGGTCGAGCGCATGATCGGCGCCCGGCCCGGGACCGGCCAGAAGTCGGTTGCCCGGCTGATGGGCGAAGGCTACGAGTCGATGGGTTCAGGCGGCGTGGAATACCTTCGGACGACGACCGGCAAGAAGTTCTTCCCGCTGTTGTGGGAGGCCCGCACGTTTCTCGAGCGCTAGGATGAAAGGGGATCACGGCGGTGAGGATCGCGGTCATCGGCGGTGGGCCGGGCGGGTTGTTCTTCTCGGTCCTGATGAAGCGGGCTGATTCCGCGCACGAGATCACGGTGTTGGAACGGAACGCGCCCGATGCGACGTTTGGATTTGGTGTCGTCTTTCCCGAGCGTTCACTGCGCTATCTGCGCGAGGCCGATCTGGACACGCATGAGACGTTCAGCGCTTCTTGCGTCGCCTGGGAAGATATCGCCTACCACCATCGCGGACGGGCGCTGCGATTCGGCGGCCATGCCTTCTCGGGCATCGCGCGGACCGAACTCCTCCGCATCCTTCAAGAGCGCGCGCGTGGGCTCGGTGTCGATCTCCGTTTTGGGCATGAGGTCGGCGACCTGGCGGCCTTCGCGGGCTACGACCTCATCGTGGCAGCGGACGGCGTCAA
>JBOGSE010000952.1:0-1309 GCA_050694895.1 bacterium
TGACCTGGCTAAAGCCAGCCAGTCGATAGACCAGGAACAGGAGCAGGAAAGACGTGGCGATCAGGGCCGTGGAGACGGCCGCCACGACGGGATCGATGTCTGAAACCAGCAACTGGAACAGCCGCATGGGTAGTGTCTCCTGACGCTGGCCGGCGACGAAGATCGACAGCGCCAGGTTGTCGAACGACTCAATGAAGGCGAAGCCCGCGCCGACGGCCAGGCCCGGCGCCAGCAGCGGCAATGTCACGTGCCGCAGAGTCTGCCAGACGCTGGCTCCCAGGTTAGACGCCGCCTCCTCCAGCGCCGGATCCACTTGAACCAGCGCGGCCACGCACGTACGGGCGACGTAGGGAAATGTGATCAGAATGTGGCTGGCGACCAGGGTGGCCAGCGAGAGACGCACGCCGAGAAAGCCGAAGAAGAACAGCAGCGCGATGCCCAAGACAATTGAAGGGAGCATCAAGGGCGCCAGGGTGAAGGCCAGGACCGCGTCGCGGCCGCGAAATCGCCCGCGCACGAGGGGGAAGGCGGTCAGCACACCCAGCGCCAGCGCGCCCGCCGTCGCCAGGGTAGCGACGATCACGCTCGTGCGCGCGGCGCGTAGAATTTCATCGCTGGCCAGCAGCCGCTCGTACCATCGCAGTGAAAAGCCGGCGGGGGGGAAACTCAGATAGGCCGTGCTCGTGAACGACGCCAGGATGACGACGATGGTGGGCAGGAACAGGAGCACGCCCGAGAAGATGGCGACCGCCGCAAGACCCGTGCCGGTCAAGCGGTCGGCCAGCAGTCGTATCGGATCGGTCTTCACGGGCTCGTCCTCACCGGTCGGCCCATCCCAGGCCGAGGCGGCCCACAAGGGCCGAATAGGCCCACACAACCAGCAGAGATGTCCCCAGCAGGACGAATGAAATCGCGGACAGCACGCCCCAGTCCAGCGACTGCTGCGTCTGCTGATAGATCAGGGTCGGGAGGATGATGAAGTTTCCGCCGCCCACGAGCGCGGGGGTCGTGAACGAAGCGAAGGCCAACACGAAGACCAGCGCCGAGCCCGCGAGAATCCCCGGCATGCTGAGCGGCAGGATCACGTGCCGGATGGCCTGGGCGCGCGACGCACCCAGGCCGAGCGCCGCATCGTAGAATGACGGGTTCTGCCGCGCCAGGACGCTCACGATCGGCAGGACCATGAAGGGCAGCATGACCTGCGTCAGCGCGATGACGACCCCCTGCATCGTGAACAGCAATCGCAGCGGCGCATCGATCACGCCCATGCGCAGGAACAAATCATTGAGAAGACCCCGCCGCCCCAGGA
>JBOGSE010000953.1:0-6980 GCA_050694895.1 bacterium
CCTCTGCCACGTTTGGCGCCCCCCTCATCCTGGTTTGCCTTTTCCCGGGGACCCCGACAAAGCAGCGCGGGTGCCGATCCTCGTGCAGCGATCTTATCGAAGCACCACTGCCCACCCATGGGCGCCGCCCGACTCGATCGCGGCTGTGGGCGTAGCCTAGGCGTGGCCTGGCGGGCTGTCAAGAGGTTCGCCGAAGCCCGGAGAAAGGCAACCGGGCGAGGCAGAGTAGGCGACCCATCGGTGTCCGTTTTGGTGGCTATCGCCGGTGTCGCTCGCTCTCACTCCCGCTCGCTCGCTGTCGCCACGAACACGCTCTAGTGGCCCGTCTATAGCACTCCCTGTCATTCCCACTCGCTCCATGCTACACTTCAGGCTTGCACTCTCAAGGCCGAAACACGGGTTCGATCCCCGTTGGGGCCACCACGCAGGCATATACCAACCCTTGCGGCCTTCAGTCCGATCGTGACTGTACCAGGTCAGGTTGCCTGATGGGCCGCCGTGGCGGAGCCGCTTGGGAGGGCCTTGCCACCCTGTCCCGAAGGCAGCAGAGGCGAGGCGCGAGCGAAGCGGTTCGGGGCGTGACGCAGCCTGGTAGCGCGCTGGCGGGGGCGCGCGCTGTAGACTAGGTAGATCTCAGCGAGCGGCATTAGCACGACACCGGAGACCGTCAGAACCGGAATGAGGACTTGACGCAGCATGCGAGTGCGAAGGTTCATGCCGCTTCCCCTTGCTGTAGTTATCCTCGCTGTGACGGCCATCACGACTCCCGCCGGGGGCGATTGCGGTGACCCCGGGAAGGTGATTCCCGGTCCGCCCGAAAAGGGGGCGGAGACAGAGCCAGCACCTGAAACCGCGAAAAAGGAGTTTGGCATTAAGGAGCTGGTGGCACGGCTGCGGGCCACCAAGGCCATCGGTTTTTTCACGAAGCTGGCCCTGAAGAACCAGATTGACGATCTGCTCGGGAAGTTCCGCTGCCATCATGCGGGAACGTGCGACAGCCCGCTGCTCACCCTGCGGGAAGAGTTCAACCTTCTGCTCATGAAGGTCCTCTCGCTATTGCAGGACAATGACCCGGACCTGTTCCGAACCCTTGCCGGGGCCCGCGACATCTTATGGAACAAGCTCACCGACCCCACCGCGTTCGCTGAGCTCTGAGGGTGGGGAATCACAGGAGAGCCCCATGGGCATGACCAGACGTGCGGCTTGGTTGATCCTTGGGTTTGTCTTCGCAGCCCTCCTCGTACCCTCTACCGAGGCTGTCGACGTCGCGAAGGATCTCACCGCCGTCATCGCCCTTCAGGGCAAGCCGTGCGGCAATGTGGTGAGCTATGAGAAGCTCGGCGAGAACGACTATCTCGCCCGCTGCGCGTCGGGAGACGTCTACCGGGTCTATGTGAATGAGGAAGGCCGAGTTGTCGTTGTGAAGCGTTAGAGGTTAAGCGGGGTGTGAGGCATCTCCGGGTGGCCGAGAGAGGTCATGCCTGGCGCCCGCCGTGCCGCTCTCGTCGCCCTGGTCATCGGGCTTGCCGGCGCGGCGGGTGCAGAGATGGGCAAGGCCGCGGCCTGCAGCGCCTTGGCATCCCTTTCCCCTTGCGAGCACTGGGAGGGATTGCTATACGTCAGCGCACGGGGGTGAGGTTCCGCGCTGGATGGGGGGGGTGGCGGGAGGGAAGGGGTCGTGCCAGGGGTTGCCGTCGCCACGCTGAAGCAGGCCAGACGCCTGATCGTCGCGGTGGTCGGGGGAACCGTCCTCCTCATCGGGCTGGCGCTCCTCGTGCTGCCGGGGCCGGCCGTGGTGGTCATTCCCCTCGGGCTGGCGATCCTGGCCACGGAGTTCGTCTGGGCCCGCCGCCTGCTCGCCCGGGTGAAGCGGGGGGTAAGTCGCGTGGCGTCCGCTCTGGGCGGCCGGCCGGGCTCCGCGCCCCGCCCCTGAGAGGCCCACGCTCACCGGGCCACTTGCCGGGGGGGTAGGAGGCGGGCCGCGCCCCTGTCGGCGGGCCTGGCGGGAGAGGAGGGAGGTCTAACCGGCCTGAAACTCGGACGGGCCTACACCCTGGGCTCGCCCTCAGGTGCCTGCAGCCGCCAGTGGCTCCCGGGTGCTCGCCGCGGCGCAGGTCAGCACGCCGACCGCTACGGAGCGGGTGTTTGTCACGCGCGGGAGCTTGTGCTGGTCGCCCAACTTGCCGGTGTCGCGCATCCACCGGTAGAAGGTGCCAGGGGAGACCTCCACCAGGCGGGGGGCGGTCATCCCGACGTCCCCCGAGCGCTTGATCCGGTAGTCGGGGTTCAGCGCCATCAGCGTCTCGTCGAGGGCCCGGGTGAACTCCTCCCGGTTGCGGGGGGGCACCCGGAACTCCACCAGCCAGTCATGGCCCCCCCGCGCCTCGGCCGGCGTGGGATACCGCGGCGCCACCGTGAACTCCACCACCTCGGCGCCCGCCCGTCGGCACGCCTCGACGAGCGCACGCTCGACTTCCTCCACAATCACGTTCTCCCCGAAGGCGTTCACGAAGTGGCGGACCCGGCCGGTGATTTCCAGCCGCAGCGGGTCGCGTGCAATGAACCGGACCGTATCCCCGAGCAAATACGACCAGAGGCCGGCGGGGGTGGTCAGGGCGATCGCATACGACCGACCGATCTCCACATCTGCCACCGTGTGGCGTCGCGGCCTGTCGCGGCCAAGATCCTCCACGGGGATGAACTCGTAGAAGATCCCGTAGTCGAGCATGAGGGTGAGCCCGTCGGTGGCTTCGGTCTGCACGGCCACGAAGCCCTCCGAGGCGGGGTACACCTCGATGCGGTCGAGGGGACGGCCGATGCTTTCCTCGAAGACGCGCCGGTACGGCGCGAAGGCCACCCCGCCGTGGATGAACACCTTGAGATTCGGCCAGCACTCCCCCAGGTTCCGGATCGGTCTGCCAGCCGCCTGCCGCGCGCTCGCCACGCGCTCGAGGAGAATCAGGACCCAGGAGGGCATGCCGCAGAGGAGGCGCAGGTCCTGCCGCGCCGCCAGCGCCGCCACCGCGGTGAGCCGAGTTTCCCAATCCGGGATGGCCGCAACGGTCGGTCCCGGCGAGTATCGCCTTCGGATCCCCGGGGGGAGCCGACGAACAACCAGCCCGGACAGGTCCCCGACTAGGCATCCCCGACCGACGGGTTTGAGTGCGCTGGATCCGCCGAGAAAGAGCATGGGCCCGCCCAGCAGATGCTCGGGGCCCACCCGCTCCGCCGCCAAGATAAAGGCGTCCCAACCCCCTTTCCGATGGGAGGCGAGGGCTTCCGCTGTCACCGGAATCAGCTTCTCCCCGGCGGTGGTGCCCGACGTGTTCACCCAGTGACGGGTCTGCCCCGGCCAGGTGAGGCCATGGACACCCGCCAGCGCGCGCTGCCAGAGCGGTCGGAAGTCCAGATACTCCCGCACCGGCACCTGCCTCTGATAGTCAGCCACAGAGCGGATTCGGTTGAACTCGTGGGCCTGCCCGAACACCGTGTCCCGCGCCCTCGCGACGAGCCGAAGCAGGGTGGTCTCCTGCACCGCTGCGGCATGCCGCGAGACGTCCTCCAGCGCGCTGCGCCTGTGCCGCGCGTATCCCCGGAGCAACCAGCCGGCCGCGCGGACGATCATCGCGCGGCTCCCGCTGTGGCTTCCCACCGTGCCCGGCGCCGGCTCGTTTCCTTGAGCCACGCACTGACCACACCGTTAAAGGCATCCGGCCGTTCGAGCATCGGGACGTGGCCGCAGTTCGCCAGGAAGACCAGCCTGGAGTCCGGGATCAGCGCGTGGAAGCGCTCGGCCACCTCGGGGGGCGTAATCCGGTCCTCCTTGCCCCAGACGAGCAGCGTCGGCACGCGGATGTGGGGAAGCTGCTCTTCCAGCTTGTGGTGCTTCGCGTCACGGGCGAATCGGAGCACCCGCATGGCCGAGGATGGAGCGGTCACGACGCGTCTGACCTCTTCGACCCATCCCGGCGTCACGAGGGCCGGGTCGTAGAAGATCTCCCGCATCTTCTCCCGCACGTACTCCGAGGACGGCCGGTGGGGGACCCCGCGCGTATAGCCGCGTTCGAACAGTCCCGAGGAGCCCGCCAGGATCAGGCCGGACACCCGCTCGGGGTGCGCCAAGGTCAGTTCCAGGGCGACGTGTCCCCCAAGCGAATTGCCCCCCACGACGGCGCGCGGGATCTCCAGGGCCTTCAGAAAGGAACGGACGTAGCGTCTCAGCTCTGCAATCGAGGCTTCCGGGAGCGCCGGGTGGAAAATGGGCAGCTCCAGGGCGATCGCCCGGCTGACTTCGCCCAGCGTTTGCACCGACGACTCCCAGTGGTCAATCTGGCCCATCAGGCCGTGGAGGAAGAGAACGGACTCGCCTTGCCCACGCTCCCGCCAGCGATACTCCGGGTACGCATTTTCGTCCACGGGTCCCCCTTGGCGAGGTGTGACGCCGTTCGCAGGGCCTTGAAGGTCTCCCCCTGGGCATAGGCAAGCGAAGTGCCAGCAAAAGCACATACGAGGGAGACTGCGGGGGGGGTTGCCGATGTGCTGAATCTCAAAGGATGAGTCGCCTCCGCGTGATGCATTGTCTGGTCGGAGAGGCGGACCGAGATGCCTGGAGAACTAGGCACTCCCCATATCCAGAAAGGAAGCGCAGGATTGAGAAGGACTTCGAGTTTCCGAACGCGCTGGGCACGCGCGAGAAGAAAGGTCTGGCCTTTTTGGCTGGAAAATTCGATAATAAAAAATAGCTCTTCGGCCTCGGTGAAGGCTTTGCCGCAGTGGGAATTCACCATGCCCTGCGGGTGGCCCATCCTGGGAGGACCGGTCGGTCCGCCGACACGGACCGGGCCGGACGAGCCCTCGTAGAGGAGAAATGACCATGGCCGTCACGGAACAGCTCCATCCGGCGCTGCTCTCCTTCCTCAAGGCCCAGCCCAAGCGGATGCTGATTGACGGGAAGTGGGTTGAGGCGGCGTCAGGAAAGACCTTCGAGACCATCAACCCGGCGACCGGTGAGGTCCTTGCCAGCGTGGCCGAAGCGGATCTGGAGGACATTGACCGGGCGGTGAAGGCGGCGCGGAGGGCCTTCCACGGGACCTGGGCAAAGGTCAAGCCCGCGGACCGCGCGCGCCTCCTCCACCGGCTCGCGGACCTGATCGAGGCCAACGGGGACGAGCTGGCGATGCTGGAGGTCCTGGATAACGGGATGCCGATCACGCATGCCCGAAAGGGGATGGTCCCCCGGGTTGCCGACCTGCTGCGCTACAATGCGGGCTGGGCGACCAAGATTCATGGGGAGACGATTGAGACCTCGGTGCCCGGCGAGTTCTTCACGTACACGCTGCGCGAGCCGGTCGGCGTCGTGGGGGCGATCGTGCCCTGGAACGGTCCGCTCATCACCGCGACCTGGAAACTGGCCCCGGCCCTGGCCGTCGGGTGCACGGTGGTGCTGAAGCCGGCCGAGCAGACCCCTCTCACCTCGCTCCGCCTCGGCGAGCTCATTCTGGAGGCCGGGTTCCCGGCGGGCGTCGTGAACATCTGCCCGGGATTCGGCCCGACGGCCGGGGCGGCGCTGGCCGAGCACATGGATGTCAATAAGATCGCCTTCACGGGCGAGTACACGACCGGGCAGATCATCGTGAAGGCTTCGGCGGGGAACCTGAAGCGCGTGTCCCTAGAGCTCGGCGGGAAGTCTCCCGATATCGTGTTCGCCGATGCCGACCTGGAGCAGGCGGTCCCGGGGACGGCCTGGGCTATCTTCCGGAACTCGGGGCAGGTCTGCTGCGCGGGATCGCGGCTCTTCGTGGAGCAGAAGCTCTACGACACGTTCGTCTCCCGGGTCGCCGAATACGCCTCGACGATCAAGGTCGGAAACGGGCTGGACCCCGGCACCCAGATGGGCCCGCTGATCTCGCAGGAGCAGCTCGACCGGGTGACGGGGTACCTCCGGGTCGGGCAGAAGGAGGGGGCAAAGGCCGTTGTGGGCGGCGAGCGCCTGACGGCCGGGGAGTTTGGCAAGGGCTACTTCGTGCCTCCCACCGTGTTCGACTGCGTCCGGCCGGACATGCGGATTGCCCAGGAGGAGATCTTCGGGCCAGTGGTCACGGCGATCCCGTTCAAGGAGCTTGACGAGGTCGTGGCCCTCAGCAACAAGACCCACTATGGGCTGGCCGGTGGCGCCTGGACCCATGATGTGCGCAAGGCCCACCGCGTGGCCAAGGCCCTGCAGGCGGGGGTGATCTGGGTGAACTGCTATAACGTCTTCGATCCCGCCATGCCGTTCGGCGGGTACAAGATGAGCGGGTACGGCCGCGAATCGGGCGCTCATGCGCTGGAGCTTTACACCCAGGTGAAGGCTGTCTGGGTGAATTTGGGATAGCGCTGGCTCTGCGGGAGGATTTCGAAACCGGAACCCCGTCAATCAATGTGAACCTGACCCAGGCCGGCGAGGCGAGTGCGACCGATGTGGGTGGGGCGATGTCCACGGCCCGCGGGTGTTTGCCCGCGGGCCGTGGCGCGCACGGCCTGCTGTCCTGGAGTGGGGGGCCTGCGCGGGAGAAGGATGCCTGCCCCACGCAGGCCCCCGTGGTGCTCCTGACTCCCTCCCTCTCGTGCGCCTATCGACCCTCGAAGACGGTCGCCGGCTTCATCACCGGCTCGAATCGCTCGGGGATCGGTGCCCAGAAGGTGGCGACCTCGTAGCCGCCCACCACGGTGCGGGCCGCGCCCAGAGCCACGCCCTTGAAGAAGCCCCCGATCGCGCCCGGGGCTCCAGTCTGCCGGTTGCCGATCGAGGTCTGCTTCGGGATCTCCACCCAGCCGGTGGTCACGTTGGTCACCCCCCGGGCCAGCTTCATGTCCGGACCTGCGAAGTACTCGGGCCCATCGGCGAAGGCCGGGAGCGCTGCGCAGAGGGCGACAAGGGTGACGAGAGCAGTGACAAGACGCTTGCGGTCCATGGCGGCGTTCCTCCTTGGTCCCCCGTC
>JBOGSE010000954.1:0-2114 GCA_050694895.1 bacterium
GCTCAACCGCGCGTTCGGCGTACCCAGTAATCAGGCGGCGGCCGATGAGTGAGGTCACGCGATGACGGACGATGAGATCAGACGAATCGTTCAAGCAGGGTTGTCGGCGCGACGTCTCCCGCGACAGTTTCCGGTGATCGCGCCCCTGACGGTACCTGGCGGACGTACTCAGCATCTGATGGAGGGTGGGAACCAGCGACCGGATCCTTGCCTCGTCTGCGGCGGCCACCCGACGGACATCTGGTATCCCGGCGCGGCCATGGCGTTTCACAGCCGATGTCACGAGATCTGGCAGGAAGAGATCGCCAGACCACCTCGATCCGCATGAAGGCGAGGCGGGATCGCCCGTGGCTGATGGGCGCCGGGCCATACTCCCTCTTCTGGATAAGCACCCTTGCCACACTTGCTTGTTTCGTGGCCGCTGCCGTTGGTCTGATACGGTGGCTGTGGGTCCTTCTTCCCCTCGCGGGCATTCTGGCGTCGCTTCACGCGCTCCACCTCGCGCGCAAGCGCGAAGTCGAGGACGCGTATGAGGCCGAGGCCGACCGTCTGATGGAGCGCGTGCAGAAACGGCTTCAGGCGTCGCATCCCGACGGAAAGATCGCGTTTGAAGACTACGTGAAGGCTCTGAAAGCTGAAGGGGTCCCTGGTGCCGAACGCTTCGCGGCGGAGTACCTTCGGTCGCAGACAAAGCCGTGATGACACCTCGAAGCGCCAAGAGTGAGCAACCGGGAACATAGGTAACAGAGTTAACCGGGAACATGGGTGACACTTGCTGAAACCCACTGCGGTGGTCACCACGAGGCTGACGGAGCCGATGACGCATCGCGCTCCGCCTCGTAGAGCCACGTTGATGAGCCCGGGCATACCATGGCTTCCCCCCACTCAGGCGCGGAGGATGTAATCGCGTTCGTCCACCCGGGCCAGGAGGACGTTGCAGAAGTAGATGGACCAGACCCCATCCTCGACTTCCTCGAGGCCGACGACCTGTTGCTTGAGGGAGTTCGCGATGAAGAGCAGGCGCTTCTTCAACCGGATCGTCCCCGCGTTCGTCACCCGCTTGGGAATGTAGTGGCCCGGGTAGTCGATCGGAGGGAAGCCACCGGTGTACGGGCGGGGCGACGGGTGGTACAGCGAGGCGGGCGTACGGCCGCCGAGAAATTGGTGCGGGCGTTCTTCGTTATAGAGGACGCGGAATCGGTTGAAGGCGCGTTGCTGAGCGACCAGGTGATCCTTGGGTGGGCGCGCCGTCGCGGCCTTGAGGGTGCGATGCATCCGTTCGTGGGCGCCGTTTTGCTGAGGACTGGCCGGGAGGATCCGCTGGTGCTGAATGCCCAGCCGCCGCCACCACACGTTGAGTTGCGAGAGCCCATGGATGCCGGTAGTGGCGAACGGCACGCCGTTGTCGGTGCGAATGGCGCGCGGCAGCCCGTACTCGCGAAAGAGGCGGTCGAAGATGGGACGGACGCCCTGGCCCCGGGTCGAGAGCAGGCCGTGACAGCCGAGCAGGTAGCGCGTGTGCTGGTCGGCGACGGTCAGCGGGTAGCAGTAGATGCCATCGCGGGTCCGGAAGTGGCCCTTGAAGTCCGCGGTCCAGAGGTCATTCGGCTGGTCCGTCGTCGGGGGCACGACCCCGGGGTGGGTGTAGTGCCGCCGCCGGCGCCGCTTCTTGACCAAGCCTCGTCGGGCCAACAGGTCGCCGGCCGTGCTCGGGGCCGGCATCTCCAGCTCGGGGTGTCGTCGCTTCAGCCAGTGCAGGATCTTCTCGGGGCCCCAGCTGGGATGCTGCCGCCGCCCGGCGCAGATCGCCGTCGCGACCTCGGCCGCGATCCGATGCGGGCAGTGGTGAGGAGCTCGGCTTCGCGCGTGCAGCCCGTCCGGGCCTTCGCGCTCGTACCGCGCGAGCCACTTGTAGCCGGTCTTCCGGCTGACGCCGTAGCGCTCGCACAGCTCCACCGTCGAGTACAGACCCCGCTCCCAGTCCGTGACGAACCGCATGCGTTCCTTCATGGGTGCCGTCTCCCTCCAAGGCATGCCCACCTCCCGGTGAGCAGCGTAGGCGGTGTCACCCATGTTCCCGGTTAGATGTGTTACCTATGTACCCGGTTTGTACC
>JBOGSE010000955.1:0-7176 GCA_050694895.1 bacterium
CCGCCATCCGCTCAAGGTCAAGAAGTGCACGGCACACACGCCCGCGAACATTCGGGCCGCCCAGGCGGCCGATGGCGCGGGACTGACCGACGCGCACCGGAAGGCCACTGCGGACGAGCTTGTGGCGCAGGGCGCCAGGGTGATCGGCGAAGTAGGGGCGGGCGGCACACTGGGCGGCGGGCAGCAGGAATATCTCTATATCCCCAAGGCGGTCAAGGAACGCAGCGGTCTGCAGATCGATGCGTTCCAGGCGCGCGCGCTGAAGGAAGCGGTGTTGGGCCGCACCATCGACCCCGCGAACCTCGATCGGCCCGCGTTGCGCAGGGCGATCGAAGCCAGCGGGCTGGCCGGCCACATGTCGGAGGACGCGGTCATCGACACGGTGCAACGGTGCGTGTTGCCCTCGATGGCGCACGCGTTCGAGGGACTTCGCGAAGCCGCGGCTGCGGCCGCCCGCGTCGACCGGCACTTCATTGTCCACCACGCGGCGGCGTCGGCCGAGGTCGTGATGGAGATTGCTTCGGAGCGGATGATCGCCGGGCACGCCAACCATCCGAGTTTCACCGAAGAGGAATCGGTGCGCTACGCGCGCGCGCTGCGCCAACGCGGAGCGCTGCTGGAGATCTCAGGGTTGGATCTGTTTACACGAACGAAGGGCAAAGGGGACGTCACCAACTTCCTTGCGCTCGTGCGCGAACGCCTGGTCGACGTGGTCGGCACTGACTATGCGTCGGGGAACTACGATCCGGTGTCGGTGCCCCTCGCGGGGATCGTGCGCAGGCGTCTGGCGACGGTGCCCGCAGCAATCGCCCTGGCCACCGGGAACGTGGCCCGCGCGCTGCCAGGCGTCTTCGTTGCCGGGCTGCTCGAGGCCGGCCGGCCCGCGGACATCGCCGTGTTCTCACTGACCCTGGACCAGGTGCGCGCGGTGTATGTGGACGGGCGCCGGGTCATGCGACCGCACTGACGTCATGACGACGCTGATCCGCGCCGGCTGGGTTGTCGCGTTCGATGGAGCGCGGCACCGGGTCATCCCGGGTGGCGAGGTGGCGTTTGAGGGCGCCCGGGTCCTCTACGCCGGCCCGCGATGGGACGGTGTGCCCGGGACGGTCGTCGACGCGCCAGGCATGCTGGTGGTTCCGGGCTTCATCAACACGCACGCGCACATCGGCGTTGAGCTCATGGCGCCGTTCGTCGACCTGCCGTCCGACGGGGGACGGCGCGGCCGGTACGGTCCCTCTCGGGCGTTTGTGGCCAACGGCGAGCTCCCGCCGTCGCTCTCGCCCGACGAGCAGCGTATTTCCGCTGAATTCTCGCTGGTGCAGATGCTGAGGTGCGGGGCGACGACGATCGTCGACGCCGCCGGATCAGGACCGCTGTGGTGGCTTGGGAATCCGCCGGGTGACGAGGAGCTGCTCCTGGAGACCGCGGCTCGTGTGGGCGCGCGGGTCTATGCGTCGCTCTCCTACAGATCGGGGCGCGTGTACTACGATGCGGGCGGGAACGCCGGCTGGCACTGGGATGTGGAGTTCGGGGTCGAGGGACTGCGGCGAGCAGTGGACTTCGCGGTGCGCCACCGGGGCACGCGGGGTGGCCTGGCGGAGACCCTGCTGTGCCCCCACGCGGTCGACAACTGCAGCCCCGAGCTCCTGCGGGCGACCGCGCAAGCCGCTGCCGAGTGGGGCCTGCTCATTCAAGTTCACTGCGCGCAGTACGAGTTCGAGGTACAACGCATCCGCGAGAGGTACGGACGCACTCCCGTCGAGCACCTGGCTCACCTCGGATTCCTCGGACCGCGTGTCATCCTGGGCCATACGATCTACGTGCAGGGGCATATCGCCGTGGGCGGTGACCCGGCGAAGGACCTGCGCCTGATCGCCGATGCCGGCGCGTCCGTGGCGCACTCGCCGCTACCGTTCGCGCGGCGCGGCGAGACCCTGCAGTCGTTTGCGCGCTACCGTGCCGCGGGGGTCAACGTGTCGATCGGCTGCGACATCTGGCCGGCCGACATCATCCAGGAGATGCGCCTGGCCTGGGTCCTGGGCAAAGCGGTCGATCGAACCCCGTCGAAACCGACCTGCCAGGATATCTTCGACGCCGCGACGATCGGCGGTGCCAGAGCGTTGGGACGCGACGACCTCGGCCGGCTGGCGTCCGGCGCTGTGGCCGATATCGTCCTCGTCGATCTTGGACGCCATCACTTCGGTCCCATCGTGGATCCGATTCGCGCATTGATCACCTGCGGGGTAGGCCAGGACGTCCACAGCGTCTGGGTGGCGGGCCGGCGGGTCGTGTCCGACCACCAGGCCATTTTTGCCGATGAGCCCGCGCTGCGTCGCGGCGCCGAAGAGGTCTATCGCAGTCTCGTGCGCGCGGCGCGCGCGCGCGATCCGGTCGGTGCGACGCCGCAAGAGATGCTAAGGCTCGACTATGATCCTCCACTGCTCAACGCCCCGATGAACGCGGGCGCCGCAGGCGCGCCCGCGGGCATGTCGAAGTGGAAGGAAACCCGGAGGTGAGAAGACAGATGGTGAACCCAAACCTGCGAGTGATCCGCGGTCTGCTCGTGGTGGGGCTGGCCGGCATCCTGATGCTCTCCACGTTCGGTCAGGTAGCGCTCCCGGCACCCGCGGCGCCACCGGCTCCCGCGGGGCCGGCCCCGACCTCAGGCGGGACCCTGACGATCGCGTTCGTCCCCCTGGCGACCCACATCGACACGAACTCCGTGAACATCAGCACGGTGAACGAACTCGGGCATTACTTCTATGAAACGCTCTATGACCGCGATGGCACCGGTAAGGTCAAAGGCCTGCTCGTGAAAGAAGATCAGATCTCATCCGACGGTGTGACGTGGACCTGGAAGCTGCAGCCGGACGTGAAGTTCCATGACGGCAGCCCATTCAACGCCGCGGCCGTCAAGTGGAACTTCGACCGGAAGGTCCAGAAGCGCCAGCCGCTCTTTGACCTGCTGCCGTTCAAGAGTGTTGACGTGGTGGACGACCTGACTGTCCGGGTGACCCTGACCCGCCCGGCGCCGAACCTGCGCTCGATTCTGGTCGCGAAGACCTACTCCATGTACAGCCCGGCCTTTCAGCAGCGCGTCGGCGACGACGGGCTCAAGACGCAGGCTTCCGGGACCGGCGCCTTCATGGTCGCCGAGTTCCGTCCAAACGAAATCGTCCGGCTGCGCAAGAATCCGAACTACTGGCAGAAGGGCCTGCCCTACCTGGACGAGATCGTCTTCCGCGTCGCGCCCGACATCAACGCCCGCGCGACGATGCTGGAGGCCGGCGACGCCGATATGGCGCTGGGCCTCTCGATTCCCGACCTGCAGCGGCTCAGGACCAGGCGGGGCCTCAAGGTTCAGGGAGCGCTTGGCTCGCAGCAGTACTACATCACGATCAACAACCGCAAGCCCCCGTTGAATGACATTCGGGTGCGGCGGGCGCTCAACCACGCCGTCGATAAGGAAGGCATCATCAGGGCGGTCTTCCTGGGGACGGCCAAGATCGCCACAGCCGTCTATATCAACCAGACCGTCGAAGGCTACGTCCACGCCGGCACCTACCCCTACGATCAGGATAGAACGAGAAAACTCCTTGACGAGGCGGGCTTCGCGATGGGGCCGGGCGGCGTCCGCCAGCGGGACGGCCGGCCGCTGTCGCTCGAGCTCATCACGCGCAAGGGCGGTGGCCCCGGCGACTTCGAGACCGCCGAGCTCGTGCAGGGGATGCTCAAAGCCGTGGGCATCGACGTGCGCCTCACGGTCCTGGAATCGGCGACCTTTATCCCGCGCGTGACGCTGCCGCCAGAGCGAGCGACCTACGACCTGGTCAACCTGGCCGTGGGGACCTTCACCGGGGATGCCGAGTACACGCTGCTGACCTTCTATCATTCCACCTCGGCGGCGCCGCGCTACTTCAATCGCGCCTATTACTCGAACCCCACGGTCGATGGGCTGATCGAGGCGTCCATCAAGGCCACGACGTCGTCCGGGCGCAACAAGATCTACTACTCACAGATCATCAAGCAGGTCTTCAGCGATGCGCCGATCATCATGCTCTTCGACGTTACCCAGCAGGTGGCGATGAAAGAGACCGTGCATGGCGTCTATCTGGAGAGCGCGAGCAACAACTGGCCCGCGAAGTACGCCTGGAAGGAGCGGAGGTAGCGGCTGGAGGCTGAGCTCCGCCGCGTCCGGTCGTATCTAGAAACTCACCACGACCGGCAGCTTGCCAGGCTGCAGGCGCTGCTGCGGCAGCCAAGCGTGTCGGTTGACGGCGAAGGCGTGGAGACGTGCGCCCGTCTCCTCGCCGACCTGCTGCGTGACGCCGGATTTCCCGAAGTCGAGATCGTGCCGACCCCTGGATTCCCGGGCGTATGGGCCGCGTATGACGCCGGCGCGCCCGTTACCCTGGTCACCTACAGCATGTACGATGTCCGCCGCGCGTCCCCGGATGGATGGCGCGCGCCTCCGTTTGGCGCCGAAATCGTCGAGGGCACGGCCTTCCCGCGGGTGCTCATTGCTCGGGGAGCGAGGGCCGTCAAAGGCCCCTTCGGTGTATGGCTCAACGCGGTCGAGGCCTGTCGTGCTGTGCTCGGCCGCCCTCCCGTTAATCTCCTGGTCCTGGCAGAAGGCGACGAGATCCTCGGCAGCCCGCACTACCGCGTGATGCTCGATCGCTACCGTGACCGCCTTCAAACGGCGTCCGGCTGCTGGTCGCCCGGCGCGTCGCAGGATGCCGCCGGCGCGCCGCATCTGACGCTCGGGTACAAAGGGCTGATCTACATGACGGTGCGGGCGTCCGGCGCTCGCTGGGGCCGCGGGCCGAAGCGTGCCCCGATCCATGGAATGGCGAAGGCGGTGGTGGATAGTCCGGCATGGCGGCTGATCCATGCGCTGGGAACCCTGACCGCACGCGACGGCAACACCGTGCTGATCGACGGCTTCGACCGGCCGGCAGAGCCGCCGACCGCCGATGAGGCGGAACAGATGCGCGCGATCATGTCGCGCTTCGCCGGCACACCCTGGCAGCGCGTTCTGCCGGGCGTCCAGGGCGAAGATGTTCAGGCGATCGCCGGGGTCGATGAAGCCGACGTGTACCGGCAATTCTTCTTCGGTGCCAGCCTGAACATCAACGGACTCCGCAGCGGATACCTGGGGCCCGGCACGCTGACCTTCACGCTGCCGCACACGGCCCAGGCCACACTTGACATCCGCGTGCCCCGCACGTGGGACGTGCAGGCCGTGTTGCGTGGGATGCGGGACCGCCTAGATCGCGCGGGCTTTTCCGATGTTGAAATGGACGTCCACGGTGCGTTCAACGGCTCGCGCGCCGCCCGCGATGCACCGCTCGTGCGCGCCGCGGAAGCGCTTTTTGGCGAGCGCGGACTTGAGGTGGTGTGGTGGCCGGCCACAGGCGGCGGTGGCCCGTGGTCGCTCTTCTCGGAGCAGTTTGGGATGCCGGTGCTCCGCGATGTCGGCATCGGCCACGGCAGGGCGTCGGCGGTTGACGAGTACCTGGTGGTCGAGGGGACCGGTCCCATTGGCGGTCTCGTGGAAATGGCGGCTTCACACGCGGAGTTCATGCTCAGGTTCGCCGGACTGCTTGACCGGTGAGAGGCTCGGCAATGAGGCCAGGCTACTGGATGCGACTTGCCCCGGCCGTGGTGGGATCGCGCACGCACGACGGCTCCGGCGATGTGCCGGCGCGCCTCACAGCGCTGCTGGGGCGCCGATGGGTCTGGTGGGCGCCTGACGTTCGGACCGCCTGGGGCACGCTGCTGGAGGCATTCGGCATTGACTCATCGCATTGTGTGCACGTCCCCCTCGGGATCGCGGACGATGTGCAGGATCTGATGGGTCGATCTGGGGCGCCTGTCGTCGACGTCGACCTGCACGAAGAAGGTGGCACGCCCATCTGGCCCGATTCCGAGATGCGGGCCGGCCGCGATCGCGACGTATTTATTCTTGATCATCGGTTTGGTCTGCCTTCGCCTTTCCCGCGCCACACCGGGATCGTACTCGAAGACGTCACCGCGGCGGTCGGCGGGGCGCTTGGCGGCAGGCCGGTGGGGTCGCTGGGAGCGGCCACTGTTCTGGCGCTGGGAAGTCACCCGTTCAGCCGGTCGAGCGGGGCGCTTTTGGCGACGGACGAGCCGTCGTGCGCCGAGAAGCTTCAGGGCACGGGTGCAATCTCGGAACCGGGGCCGGAACGCGCCGGCGGATTGTCTGATGATCTGGAAGCGCTCGACGAGTGGAACGAAGGATGCCGGGCCGCGGCCGGCGTGTACGATAGCGTCTGGCGCGGGCTCAATGGCGTCCCGATCCTCCCCGTGCTTCCAGCCTCTAGTGCGGTGCCCACCTATTCCACTTATCTGGTGCGTGTGCCGGATCCATCGGCGCTGATGGACGAGCTGCAGCGCGAGGGGATCGAGGCCCACCGGCCGCTTGGTCCGCGCATCGAACGTCTGCTCGACTGCTCCGAAGACGGCCGGCTGCCTGGGGCGCGGGCGTTCTACCGAAGCGTCTTGCGGCTGCCCAACCACCCGAATCTGGACCTCCACGAGCTGCTGCACGCAGCCGACGTGGTGCGCCGATTCTTAACCTTGAAGGGGTCACCATAACGGTCGAGGCCGAGTCCGAACGCGGTCCGTCTCTGTAGCCGCTTCGAAACTCGTTCTGGAACGAGTTGCTGGACACAAACGCGCACCGTTCGCGACTGAAGGGAAGCGTCGCCCAGGCCCGAACTCCCCACCAGATTCTTCCTTAAAGAACACTAGAGGAGATACGCATGCCACGCATCGCAAACGCTGCGGTGAACCTGGGGTGGGTGCGCGCAACCACCGCGTTGCTCGCGCTGCTCCTGGCGGTCCTCTGGCCGACGGTGAGCCCGGCCGGGCCCGCGACCGGAGAGACGGCCGTGATCCTGCAGGGCGCGGACATCGTGACGCTCGAGCCCTACTTCTCGTCATCGCTGCCCGACCAGAATGCCATCATCCACATCTTTGAGACCATGACCCGGCATACCGATGACCTGAGGCTCGTACCCTGGCTCGCGGAGTCGTGGCGCTTGCGCGACGCCCGCACCTGGGAGTTCAAACTCGTGCCGGGCCGCCGCTTCCAGAACGGCGAACCACTCAACGCCGAAGCCATGCGCTTCAGCCTCATGCGTG
>JBOGSE010000956.1:0-2491 GCA_050694895.1 bacterium
ACCGACAGCGGACCATCGTGCCGCGCCAGCGGATTCCGCGACAGCAGCCAGGTGTCCGCGATCGCTCCCACGTAGGCCGGCCACGACCGGAGGACGTCGTTGACGACGAACCCGTAGCGCGCCACCCGATCGATCTCGCGCAGCACCGCCGTGGCTCCCTCGAACGAGAAGTGGTGGAGGGCCAGCGCACAGATGACGACATCGACGCCACGGTCCGGGAAGGGCAGCGCGAACGCGTTCCCCCTGATCAGCGTGACTTCCGGCCGGCCGGCCGTCGTCCGCCGCGCGGCCGCCAGGATGTCGAGACTGATGTCCAGTGCCGCGATGCGCACGGGCACCCCCCGCGCACGTGACCAGTCCGCGATGGCCGCCGGGATATCGGCCGATGCCGTGGCCACATCGAGGACGGTCAGGGGACGGTCGGGAATGAGGCGCGCGAATCGCTCGACGTAGCCGAGGATCAGCGACCGGCCGCCGTACCAGCGGTTCGTCCGTCGCACGGCTTCCAGCAGTCCGGCAAAAAGCACCGGGTCCTGCCCAGGCGCGTCGAGAAACTCCGGCGCCTGGCTTTTGGGCGGATAACGCAAGGCATCCTCCATGATGGGGGTATGAGTTCAGCGGAAACGGAGGTGTGCGACGACCCGCTAACGATGATAGCAGCAGGGGAAGGGCTCAGTCGAGGAAGGCACCTGGATTCGCGCAGGCGCGCGCGGCCACACGCGGCCGGGCGCGTGGTGATCTACGGAGTCTTCTCGATCGGACGAGGGACCGCCATGAGTGTGGCGGAGACCGTGCGCTCGCCACGGGGCAGGGCGTTGACAATGCGGCCGCCGACGACAAGCGTGGCCGAGCCGCCGCCGTCAAGGTTCAGGGCGTCGCGTGCGCCCAGGGCGCGCATGAAGGCTGCCAGTTCTCCCAGGCTCATGCCGGTAATGCGATTGCGCCGGCTGCGCGCGCGCTTGCCCTGCTCGACCGTCACGAACAGCACCTTTCCAGATTCCGTGACGCCGATCGCCGACCGTGCCACGCGCGCACGATAGAACGCGGGCCCAAAGCCTTCCCAATGGTACGGCACGTGCACCTGGCCGTTCTGAACCAGGCGCGGCCCTCCCTGCAGCGCGTGCCTGATAGAGGGCGGCGTCAGCGCCATCTGTAGTTTGACCGGCTGGCCTCGGGTCAGGCCCTCGAGCAGGAATCGCTGCGAAGCGGCGGTGGCCAGTGCGTACCCATCATGAGGGATCGCGGGGCGGCCGCTGGATATCCCGACGACGCGGTCCTCCCGGACGATGACGATGAAGGCCTGCGGCGCCGTGAAGGGTCCGTACTCCGGCGTGTACAGAGCCACCCCGCCAAACCGGGGAGGCCGGTTGATCGCCGAAATCGGTACCTCTGCACCGTTCTCCAGGACGATACGGCCGCTAAACTCGGCCGATCCGATCCAAGGCCGGCCGCTGGCGTCCATCGCGAAGATGGGGCGCCGGGGCAGCGGGGCCGACAGCACACGCCCGTCAATGACGATCAGTCCCACCGGCAGTCCGAGGCCCGAGTATCCCGAGTAGAAGCTGGCGTTGATGGCGGCGAATGCTTCGAGCCGGGTGGCCGCGGTGCTGGTGCGCTCGGTAGAAGAGATGACGTCGCCGCTCAACGCCGGCCTGACTTCGAGCCCCGGGGCGCGCGGATCAATCGTCACCACATGAGCCTTGGCGCGTCCGGCGCCGGTGGCAACCTGTATCGATCGATACGAGACGCTCTGGGGCAAGGGCACGGTCCCCTGCGACTCTGGGAAGACCTTCAGGGTCATCCGGTCGTCCCGGCTATAGACCTTGAAGCGGGAGCGTTCGCGCAGGCTGACTTCCAGGCGGACGATCCCAGGGGCGACCTGGCGCAGGGCCACGGCCGAGGCGACTCCCCGGTCGACCGGCGCCGAGTGCTCCGCCTCGACGCTCGCCGACCAGAGGTCCAGGGTAATCGTGCGCGCTGACGCGGCCGTCCGGTAGCGCACGGGCCCGGAGACACGCATCGTGATGCTGGCGACGTCGCCCGCGACGTCCCATCGCAGATCGGAGACACGCGTGCCGTTCTCGGCGGCCGCGGTTGAAGGCGCGGCGGCGAGCAGGACGAATGCGATCAGAAGCCAGGAGGGAAGCAGGCGATACACAGATAGGCGGTCTCGCGAGCCGCGTCGATACAATGGCACATCCAGTGGTGAGACGTCTGGGTCAGATGCGAACCGCTGTCAATTGATACGCCCCGGCCGGGCCGCATTCCTTCCCTAACAGAGATATGCCCAAGAGACCGTGGCTCGCCCACGCCGCTACGGCGCCAGAGCACTGAGGATCGTGAAAACATTGTACGTCCAGAGCTGGGCATCGAAGGCTCCGATCGTCAGTACCATCGCCTTTTCCATGTCACGACCTCCTATTCGTCCATTACTTCAGGTGTGGCTTTACCTTGACGACGAGCTGATCGACGGCTTCCAGGGTCGCTTTGC
>JBOGSE010000957.1:0-3278 GCA_050694895.1 bacterium
GGGAGGAAACCCGCGTCCGATAGAAAGTTGTTGGTGGAGGCGGCGGGAATCGAACCGATAGCCCACCCGAATCTGTCTAGTTCCGTCTAGTCCTGAATGGCGCCTCCTGCCCGGCTTTCAGCCATTCCCGCGAACGCCCGTTCCCCGTCTGAGTTCGCATAGTCACGCCTGGTATGTGCACAACTCGTGCACAGTAGTCAGGAGCACGACACCCAGAGGCACGGCGCAATGCGCAACCGAGGCTCACTCCTTCACCCGTCGCTTCTTCAGGTCTTCCTTGAGCCACTGTGCTCTCGCTGGGTACCTGTGCGGCCCCTTTGGTTGCGTCGCGCAAGAACAGATGCGGCTTCCGTGCCACCGGAGCGCCGGAAGAAGTTCATCCAGTGTCGGCCGATCCGCCGCAGGACCGGGAACCACGGCAGCCCCACGAATACCGGGACGATGTCGACGTAGGTGCCCAACATCGGGAAGGTGAGCAGGCAGCGGGCGTCCGGACGCGGCGACTCCACCGCCGCCAGGACCTCGAGCTCGATGCGGCGTCGAAAGCAAACCCGCGTCGCGGCGCATGCGCTCAGCAGCTCTCTGCCAAGTAGCTGGTGGGAAATCATTGAGGGCCCGGACGGGCGCCGGGGGCCGGGCCTACTTTTCCCTCTCCAGCACCTCGCGGAGGCGCCGCAGGTCGGCATCAAGCGCCTTGAGTTCCTCGGCGATGCGCCCCTGGCGGTCGATCAGCGCCCGGAGCAGGCTCCTGGGATCGGTTCCCCCGGAGGCACCGGGCGCCGTGCCGGCCGGTGT
This sequence comes from bacterium, assembly GCA_050694895.1. Taxonomy (GTDB): domain Bacteria; phylum Sysuimicrobiota; class Sysuimicrobiia; order Sysuimicrobiales; family Humicultoraceae; genus JBQTJP01. Next base: position 796 of record JBOGSE010000957.1, read on the forward strand.
CATCCCCGGCCGCCGGGCCGCCGCATCTGCGGGAGCGCCCGGCTCTGCCAGGAGCGACCGCAGGGCCGCGGCCACCGTCGGCTCCATCGCCAACCGGTTGCCGCTCGCCAGCACCACGCGCTTCATCTCCGGCAGCCTCCCCTGTTCCGCCTGCAGGTAGATCGGCTCGACGTAGAGATTCGCCTCCCCGATGGGGATGACGATCATGTTCCCGCGGATCACCCGGTTGCCGCCCTGGCTCCACAGCGTGAACTGTTCGGAGATCCTGGGGTCCTGATTGATGCGCGCCTCGATCTGCATCGGCCCGAAGACCAGCTTGTCCTTCGGATAACGGAAGCCCAAGAGCTTGCCGTAGTGCTCGCCGTCGGAGCGGGCCGCCAGCCAGGTGATCATGTTCTGCTTGCCCGGAGGGGTGAACGGCATGATGAGTACGTATTCCTCAGTGGTGACCCCGGGCAGGCGCATGATCACATAGTACGGCGTCATCTCGGTGGGCTTATCGACGTAGATCTCCTGCGGCAGGCTCCACATGTCTTCCCTGTTGTAGAAGACGCGCGGGTCCTGCATGTGGAAGGTCCGATACATCTCGGCCTGGATGGAGAAGATGTCTTGCGGGTACCGCAGGTGCGGCCGGAGCGACGCCGGGAGCCGACCCAGAGGCTGGAACAGCCCCGGGAAGACGCGGGCGTAGGTCTGGATCATGGGGTCGCCCGGCTCGGCCACGTAGAGTGCGACTGTGCCGTGGTAGGCGTCCACCACGGCCTTGACGCTGTTGCGAATATAGTTGAATCCTTCCCGCGCCGGTTGCGAGTAGGGATAGCGATCGGTGTACGTGTAGGCATCAAGAATCCAGTACAGGCGGCCGTGGGCGACCGCCACGTACGGGTCGCGATCGAGCCGCAGGAAGGGCGCCAGCCGGCTGACCCGCTCGGTGATGGCGCGGTGGTAGAGGATGACGCTCTCCGGCGTGATGGCGTCGGAGAGCAGGATGTTGATGTCGCGGAACCTCCAGGCAAAGAGCAGCCGGCGGATCGGCGAGCCAAGCCTGACGCCTGTGGAGCCCTGGTAGGTCGTGTAGACGTTCTCCTCGCCCTTAGGGTAGTTGAACTCGGGAAAGCGCGTCCGAACGATGACGTACCCCGGGCTCTTCTCACCGTAGTACACTTCCGGCCGGTCCACGGGGAGCTTTCCTCGCGGCGGCACATCCTGCAGGAGCAGCGTAGGCAGCCCCTCCGGGGTCACCTCGTTCACCGGGCTCATGGCGACGCCGTAGCCGTGGGTGAACTGCAGCCGCCGGTTCACCCAGGTCTGGGCCTGGGCGGGCAGCTTCTCGGGTGAGAGTTCACGCGCGGCCAGCATCACCTGGCGGTAGCGCCCATCGATCGTGTAGCGGTCCACGTCCACATCGACGAAGTCGTAGTAGAGCCGGATGCTCTGAATCTGATTGAACGTGGTGAGCAGGGGCTCGGGGTCCCACAGGCGGATGTTGGCCACGGTCCCCGGCGTCTGCGCCATGTCGGCGGCCGTCACCATCTCTTCGCCGGCGATAGGGGCCTCCACGATCCGGTCGAGCGCGTAGGCCTGCCGTGTCAGGCGGATCGTCCGCTCGATGAACGGGCGTTCGCGTTCGAGTTCCTGGGGCTGAACGACGAACCGGTCCACGACGGCCGGGTAGACGCCGACTGCCAGGATGCCCGCTCCGATCCACAGCCCGGCGCCGGCGACCGCGAGGCGGTATCCCTGCCGGAACGGGGTGACCCCGACCAGCACGGCCGCCACCAGCGCCGCCACCGTCTGCAGCCGCAGGGCGGGGAGCCGGGCGGCGATGTCGGCATAGGAGGCGCCGAACGCGGCCCCCCTGGGAGAATAGACGAGATCATAGACTGCCAGCCAGTGGCCCCATGCCATGAGGAGCAGCAGGACCGCGCCCAGGCCGAAGAGGTGTCGGCGCATCGGGCGCGAGACGATGAGGTTGAGCGGGGCCGCCGGGCGGAACTCCGGCCCGTCCTCAAGCGACACCGGCATCTGCGGGAAGATGATCCGGAACGCGTACACCGCGACCGCCGCGGCCAGGGCCAGGATCGTCACTGTGAGCAGCCATCCCTGGACGAAGCGATACACCGGCAGGGCGAAGACGAAGAACCCGATGTCGAGGCCGAACTGCGGGTCCGCCTGGCCGAACGGCGTGGCGTGCCGCCACCGTAGCACGTGGTCCCAGCGGCCGGCCGCGGCGCCCGCCATGTTCAGCGCCAGGAACAGGCCGCCGCCGACCACGGCCAGGGAGAAGGTGCGCTCCATGGCGCGCATCTGGGCGCTGCCGGGCATCTCGATAGAATCCACGGCCTGGTCAGCCAGACGGCGGGCGAGGAAGGCGCTCCACAGGATGGCCCCCGCACTCACCAGGCCGCCAAGCACGAACAGCGCGGCCTGCGCAAAGAACCGGGTGCGAAAGACCCCGGCGAAGCCCAGGTCCTGGAACCAGA
>JBOGSE010000958.1:0-2362 GCA_050694895.1 bacterium
ATGACCTGCTCGGCGTACTCCAGCGCGTGTCTGCGGCTGATCGACATAGCGTCTCGTCTCCTAGACAGCACACTCACCCTCACCGCGCTCCACCTTGAAGGGCATGTCCTTGCCCCAGTCCATGTACAGACGAAGCGTGTCTGCATTCAGCGGGGCCACGTCCCTGTAGGTCGCTGCAATGGCCTCAAAGGGCTTGAGACCCACTCTGTCCACAAAGGAATTGAACTCCTCATCGTCTTGGCGGTGCTCCTTATAGAAGGCCACGAAATCCCTGATGACCTCGGGGACGCGCCGGGCGGGCACCTTCACGCCGAGCCGCTGGCCATGACGCGTGTCGGTGATCTTTCTGCCTCCGTAGTGTCCGCCCAGGAGGACGTCGTACGCCGGGATCTGCTCACCCGACGGGCTTCGCATCGCGGCCCCCTGCAGCCCGATATTGGCGACATGGTGCTGAGCGCACCCATTGGGGCAGCCGCTCATCTTGACGTGAAGCTTCTGAATGAGCGGGTCGTCCAGCAGACCGGTCCACGACGCGAGCGCGTCTCTGATGGCCTTCCCCAGTCCCATCGAGGAGGTGATCCCCAGCTTGCAGCTATCGGTGCCGGGGCAGGCGACTACATCGGTGATGCCGTGGACTTCCGGTTCAGCGAAGCCGATCTCTCCCAGGGCCCTCCACACGTCGTACAGATAGGCTTTGGGCACCCAGCGCAGCGCCAGGTTTTGCTCCTGCGTCGTCCGGGCCCGCCCGCCGGTGTACGTGCGCACGATGCTTGCCAGGGCGGGCCACTGGTGGGCGAGGATGTCACCCAGGGGAATCTTGACGTAGACGATGTAATATCCGGGCTGCTTCTGCTCGACCGCATTGGTGTGCTTCCAGTGGAGAAATGCCTCGGGCAGGTCACCGCCACGACGGCTGCCGGCAGCGGGTGGCTGCGGCGGGACCTCATGGTAGATCTCATCCACGTCCATCAGGGGGGTCGGGTCAATGGGGCCGGTGGTCTTTAACTCTTCATCCACCTGTGTCCTGAAGGCCTCGATGCCGATCTTGTCGATCAGCACTTTGATGCGTGCCATCATGCGATTCTTCCGCAGCACATCCGCTCTGTTGAACACCGTCCACACGGCCTGTGCGACACGCAGGTAATCCTCAACCGGCACGAACTCGTAGAGGACTTTCGCGAGGCGAGGCATGATGGACGTGCCACCGCCGACCAGGACCTTGAAGCCCCGCTGCATTGTCCCGTTCTCTCCCCTGACCTGGGCGATCAGGGAGAAGTCATGAATGGCGGACGCGACCGCGTCATGCTCCACGCAGCCCGTAAACGACGTCTTGAACTTCCTGGGAAAATCCTGGGTGAGCGGGTGACGCACCCCAAACCTCACATACGCCGCCAGGTGCGGTGTGACGTCAAAGAGCTCGTCGGCGCAGACGCCCGCGGTCGGGGAGCCCACGACGTTGCGTACGGTGTTGCCGCAGGCCTCTCGTGTGGTCAGCCCCACCTGACCCAGCAGGCGCATCGCCTCCGCGCAGTCTTCCAGGCGCATGTGGTGGATCTGGATGTTTTCTCTGGTCGTGATGTGGCCCTTACTGAGGGGAGCGAACCGCTCAACCACCTGCCCCAGCGCCTCGAACGCTTCGGGAGTCAGGATGCCGCCGGGGATCTTCACCCGGAACATCTGCGCGTTCGGCTGGCGCTGCCCGTAGACTCCCTGGCGGAGGCGGACAGGCATGAAGTGCTTTTCGTCTACTTCACCCGCCCGGAAGGCCGCCACTTCCTCCTCAAAGCGCCGGACTTCCTCCTCCATGTAGGGGACGATGCCTTTCTTGAAATGCCGGGACCGCGTCATGCTCTCCTGATGAATCTCTTCCTGCGAGCGGTCCTGGCGTCGCTGTGCACCACTCATGCTGCGCTCCTCCTCTTGGCAGGCAAGACGCGTTGGGTGCGCTTTCGCGCACACGTTTGCACAAGACCCGGGATCGAGCCTTACCGAGGTAGGCGGAAGCCCCAAGCCTTCGCCGATGAGGTGGAGAGCAGAACTCCTCAGACTACTGAGAACGTGCGGGTGGCGAAGGCTAGCGCTGCCTCCGCCGCGGACAGATGCACTGTCGCGGGGCGTACAAACCTGCTGCGCGGATGTTGCTGTGTGAAAACGCGATTCGCATCCAACCAGCCGGTGTGGAAAATTACGCTAAGAGTAGCAACTCCGCCCTGATTGTCAAGGGCTTTCCGGACGCGCGGGTAGTGTACGGTAGTCTGTGTACTTTGCAGGGGACCCAAACGAGAGGACGTATCCTGACCCAGACTCTGCCAAGAGAAAGGGGGAGACACGTCCCATGGCCAGTCGCACGAAGCTCCTGACC
>JBOGSE010000959.1:0-4397 GCA_050694895.1 bacterium
GTGTACAGCTGCCCTTAAGACATTGGGAAATTGCCCAGCTACTCGCGGTCACTCCAGCTTATCTTAGCCGACTATTCAACCGATTAGAGCAGGAGGGAATTCTTCTGCGAAGAAAGGGATGGTTAACAATCTCAGACCCCGACAACCTTTGGCACAACAGTGATTTGTAAAACCGACTTCCCCACTATTCCAGCCTAACCTTGTCAACACTCACCGAAGTTGCCTCGGGGCGATTGATTTGGGTCAATCACAGATTTGCTCGAGATCAGATCAACTGCAGTTCAGACAGTGGGGGCCGCCAGTGAGGGGCCCAGCCGAGCCGCGCCGATAGCGCCCCCGAAGGATATTTCGTAGGGTTGGGGAGGGTAATCCGCATTTTTTTGCTCGCGGCCTCATTTTTTTGTTCCTTGTACGGCAGGTTCTGTTTGTTGTACATCTATCCACATGCAGACAGAACTCGATCGCCTCAGCCGCATGCGCCAGTCGCTTTCTGATCTCGCCCGTGAAGTCGAGCTGCTAATGCCGGTCTTTATGGACCGGCTCCCGATGGTTAAGGGAACTGTGTACGAGCAACGCCGCAAATGCGGAAAGCCTAACTGCAGGTGCAGGACTGGCAAGGGACACGCCACAATGATACTGAGCCGCAGCGAAGGAGGGCGGACGAAACTCATTGGCATTCCCAAGGGTCAGCTCAAGGAAGTGCAGATCTTAGCCCGGCGTTACCGGCGCGTTCGTCGGGCGCGGGCGCGGTTGGGGCAAATCTATAAGAAGATGCTGTCGCTGATTGATGAACTGGAAGCCGCACGGCGTCAGGATCTGTGAGGTTGCCCTGGCCGCGCTGGGTGTGGCGTCGCGTAAGTCCGTAAAAAAATCTCAAAAAATCCGCATATAGGACTTGCGTTCTTCCCGCATCCTTGCTAGGCTGCTGGGCGTGGAAGCGATATTGAAGTATCGGGGCCGCCTGGTGACGGACGCCGATGGGGCGTTCATCCGAAAGCTGATTGCCGATAATCCCGCAGCGAGCCGGTCCGCGCTTTCCAAGAAGCTGTGCGAGGCTTGGAACTGGGTGCAGCCGAACGGGGTGTTGCGGGACATGGTATGCCGAGGGCTGATGCTCCAGCTCCAGCGGGCAGGCCACATCGAGCTGCCAGCAGTTCGGCGGGTCACGCGCAACCCTTTGGTCGAGCGTAGGAAACCGGCCGAGGTCGCCATCGACACGACGCCGCTGCGAGCCAGTCTAGCCGAGATCCGGCCGCTCGAGTTTCGCCAGGTGCGGCGCAGTGCCGAGGAGCCGCTTTTCAACGGCCTGATCGAGCGCTACCACTATCTTGGCTACACGCAGCCTGTAGGGGAGCATCTAAAGTATCTGGTCTACGCCGTAGGTCGGCCGATTGCCTGTATGGCCTGGTCGTCAGCGCCGCGTCATCTCGGCTCCCGTGACCGCTTCATCGGCTGGTCGGCCGAAGCTCGGCGCAAGAACATCCGCTTCCTTGCCTATAACACGCGGTTTCTGATCCTGGGCTGGGTCGAGGTCGCGCACTTGGCCTCGCACATTCTCGGTCGCATGGCGCGGGTCCTGCCCCAGGACTGGGAGCGCGTCTACGGGCATCCGGTCTACTTTCTCGAGACGTTCATCAATCCCGAGAGATTCAGTGGCACGTCTTATCGGGCCGCCAACTGGATATTGCTGGGTCTCACGACAGGTCGCGGCAAGGACGATCAAACAAACAGACCCAACCGTCCCATCAAGGAAGTGCTGGGTTATCCGCTCCGGAAGGGCTTTCGCGAGTTGCTGGCACAGTCGCCGGCGGACAAAGTCGAAACGACGCCGCGGCCGGGACTGTTGCTTGTCCGCTTTCCAGAAACTCCGGCGGGAGGAACCCCAAAATGAGGGTGCCTGCCGAGATAAGCGCTGAACCAGGCCGTGGAACCGAAGCAACCTCAACGGCGCAGCTGTTTGAACGCAACGATGCCTTGGTCATAGAGGCGTTTCGGCGGGGTGAGTTTGATTACCTTGAGGGGGTAGGAGAAGTTCCGGAGGCGAACTTTTTTCGCGCGATTGCCGGGAAGAAGATACTGGAGAAGCTCGCCGCCACATACCCTTCGCCCTGCAAGAAGCATGATGTTCCTCTTTGGGTTTACATTGCCAGCGACATCTCGATGCGTTTTCACGGAGAGCACCACTTCGCGGCTTTCCCCTATGTGGTGCGCTCGGGCGGAATGATCGACGCGTTTGGGCCGCAGATGGGGCATAAGGTGACGCACCCGCAGACTGGGGACGTGACGCTCGTGTGCGAAGGGTTTAACGACAAGAACGACTATGATCGGGAGACTCCCTGTGACCACGACTATCTGCGAAAAATGGCGCGTAAAACGGACGCCGAGGAGCTGCAGTCCTGGTTTAATCGGGACGTCGCGGGAATCTTCAAACAACACCATGCTCTGGATGCGGAGGGGATTTTTATCGGAGATGCGACGTACCTGTTTGTACCTAACAATAGCAAGTATGAAGGTTCATCACGTTTACTGTTCGACGAGCACAACCATCCCGTCGATAGGGAAAAAGAGAAAGAGCTAACACCCAAGGAGCGGGCCCGCTGTCGGTGGCGCCGCTGCTACAAGCTGGTCAGCCTGATCCACACGAACCGGGCCGGGGAGTTTTTTCTCTATGCCGGCCTGGAGGTCACCTCGGGCAAGGACCATGAGTGTCCGATTCTTTACCGGCTGGTGGAGCAGTTTGTTGCGGCCCATGGCAAGGGCGTCATCAAGCGGCTGATCTTGGACCGTGGCTTTCTGGATGGACCGGCGATTGGCCGCTGTAAAAAGGAGTGGGGGATCGATGTACTGATACCAGCCAAGAGCAATATGGACGTCTACGCAGATGTCGTGGGTTTGGCCACGGCCGGCGAGGTGAGCTTCGAGACGTGGGTCCGGCCCGTGGCAGAGGCCAAACCGGTTCCCCTCCACCGTCCGGAGAGGGTGCGTAAACGGGAGCAAGCCCGGCAACGGACCTTGGCCAAACTCAAGGCCGAGGCGAAACCTGACCCAGAGAGCATCGACCTGAGCAAAATCAGGATCCGCTCCGAAGTCGCTGTGATCAGAAAAGTGGAGACGTTCTCGACCTGTCCTGTCCCGCTGAACGTGACCGTCAACCGCGAGGTCTATGCCGATGGCCACCATGAACACTGGGTACTGCTCGATACCGCGCCTGTGGCCCAGGCAGGACAGAGCCGGCAGGACTACATGCTGCGAACTCACATTGAAGAACGTCACCGGCAACTGAAGTGCTTTTCGGACCTGGAGGCTTTCACTTCGCGCGCTTTCAGTCTGGTGGTCCACCAGGTTGTTTTTGTTCTTCTCACGTACAGCCTGATGCAATGGTATTTTCTGCGCATCGGTCGAAAGGAACTCAATGCCAGAACCCGCACGCGCACCCTGGAGCTTCTACGACCGACCACCACTATGATCGTCATCTACTACCAGAACTATGTGGCCTATCTAAGCCCGCTCGAACATCAAGAGCTGGTATTGACCCTCGGCGAAGAGGCGCGGAAGAAAATCCTGGCTAAGACCCGGAGACTGCGCCGCCACCTCGCAGAACAACTGCAACATCCTCGATCTCCGTAGTCTGGTAACTATCCCCCATGATCCCCCAATAATCCGGAAAACGAAAGACCATCTCTGCTCAAAGGGCCAAGTCACGCCGCGGCTTCCGCATCATCTCGGATTTCTTTCCGGATACGCTCTTCCCAGATCGTCTGGATCAGCCGAGAGCGGGTTGATACCCATCACGGCAATGCAACCCTAGCAAAGAGTCAGAGTAGACGCCCCCTCCGCTCCAGAAGCAAGTCCGCCGCCCGGAAATCAGCCTGAGCTGGCCAGTTGCCGCAAATTATCCTTCCCCACTGTCTGAACCGCAGGCACCTCGGAAGAAGGTTTACAACGCACGCCAATTAGATCTAACATGAAGCGTCTTATTATAGACAGCAGCATGGACGTTTGCAGCATCGTTCTCTTCCAGACCCACGCTGCGGGCTAATCAGATTTGAAGGAGACCACCATGAAGGAAATCGATCGCAGAAAATTCATCATGCGCAGCGCCGGCGCCGCAGTCGGGTTTTCGCTACTAGGAAAAATTTCACGCGGGGCCAGTCCGAACGGGACGGTCCGTGTGGTCGTGGTGGGGGTGAACGGCCGGGGGACGGACCATCTGGGTGGGTTCGCTCCTCTTAAGGGTGTAGAGGTCGCCGGCATTTGCGATGTCGACGAGAACGTGCTGAACAAGCGCCTTGGAGAGTTTGAGAAGAAGTACGGCAAGCGCCCTAAGGGTTATACGGACATGCGCCGAGTTTTCGATGACAAGGAGATCGACGCCGTTAGCTTCGCGACGCCTAACC
>JBOGSE010000960.1:0-12154 GCA_050694895.1 bacterium
GGTTGAACGGTAGCCACGCCAGGAGGATGACCGGGCGCGTCGCGAGTCCCGAGGCGACGACCGCGCCGATCGCGACCTCCACCAGTCCGGCGGCAACCACGAAGTCCGCGTTCGAGAACGATGGAAATCCCAGCGCGGGCATGAAGTTGAATGGGTGGCGTGCGAGGAAGGCCTCTCCGAGGGGAACGTTCCAGAGCTTTTCGGTACATCCCAGCCAGACGATCGCCGCGCCGGTCAGCACGCGGAGAATTGGTACGGCGGCGATGATGTGCGCTCGGCGCGGGCGCAGTGGAGCCGCGAAGATGGCGTCGAGCGAATAGGGACCTCGCCCGAAGATGAAGAGGAAGCTCGCGATGCCCAGCAGCTCGAGGTGTTCGAGGGTATCGAAAAGGCCGAACAACAGGAGACCTACGGGAAACAGTAGCCCCAGGACGATCGCGGCCACCCGCGTCAACGCGCCGTAGAAAAGCCCCAGTGCGATGGCGATCTCCAGGAGCGCGACCAGCCCACCGATCAGTGACCACTCAAGGCGCATGTTGGGGGCGAACAGCTGCCGCTGCACGCCCGAGACGATCAACGGCACGGCGAGGTGCATGGCCAGGATGAGGGGGATCCAGGCAAAGAGACCGCGCAGATGGTCGCGCGACTTTGCCAGGTCTCTGCGCATAGGGGATTGCGCGCGCGTGCGGCCCAGTCTGTCGACCGCGAACGCCAGGCCGAGCGCCACGGCCGAGACCACACAGGCGAGGAGCGTGCGGGTCAGGGCCGATCGATCCAACCTGACGGGATAGGGCGAGGGTTCAACAAACCATTTCTCGTGCGCGACGGCGGATTCCACAAGCACGAGCACGAGGATGGCAGCGGCACAGGCCGCGAAGCCCCGTATCAGCCTGCGGCCACGCTGCCGCCGGTCCGTGTGTCGCCCGTGCGTGCCACTCAAGCGGGACAATCCGGTCGGTTGTACCTCCTGCGTGTGAGGCTCAAACTGTGGACTCACTTGCCGGTGACGTTGGCCGTCGGTTGCCGGCCCCCGTGCGCGGCCCATAGGCGCAGAGCGCCGCGACCAGGCCCCCGCAGCCAAGAACGCCATAGGCCCAGCCCCAGGTGGCAGGCGGCACACCCGCCGGATTGGTGGCGTCCAGCACCGCCCCAAAAATCAGGGGCGCCACCGCCCCGGCACCGAACCCCAGGAAGGAGCGGAGAGCGAGTGCCGAGCCGAGGTACGCGGGCCGCACCGCTTCGGTGAGGGCGGCCGACAGCACAGGGGAGTCGCCCAGCGCCGTGAATGCGTAGAGCCCGCCGACCGCCACGACGATGGCCGCCGGCCAGCCGATCATCCAGCCGAAGGCAAAGGAGCAGGCGGCGCTTGTGACCGCAAGCGCCAGCAAGACCGTGCGGCGGCCGAGCCTGTCGGAGGCGCGTCCCATCGTCGATGACGCGATGAGGCCCATGATGTGGAACGATGCCGCCACGTATGCGGCTCCCGCCACCGCCGCGATCCCGGATGATCCCGAGACGGCAAAGCTCGCCGCGAGGAACGCCGGCGTCCAGGCCCACATCGTCAGCAGCTCCCAGTTGTGGAACGTGTAGCCGATGGTCAGACGCATCGCGTCAGGGTTGCGGAGGACCTCCGTGGCGAATCGAAGATCATCGACACGCGGATGCACGACATTCGGCACGGACCGAAGCGCGAGCCACGCAATGATCACTCCGCCCAGGTGGACGCCAGCCGTGATCAGGAAGGTCAGGGGATAGCCGCCTCGCGGGAGCGTCAGGCCGGCGAGTGCGAGCGACAGCGCATACCCTAGTGAGGAGCTCGCGATCAGCCAGCCAACGGCCCCACCCCGCCGGTCGGTGCCGTACCGATCAGCGATAAGCATAATGGCGGTGGTGTACGTCCCGCCCTGCGACAGGCCGACGAGCGTGTTGAGAACAAGTCCCGAAAGGTAGGATCGGGCAAGCAGGGCGAACGCTAAGATCGCCGCCGCGCTCAACGCCGCGGAGGCGAGAAAGACCCGCCGCGCCCCGGCGCGGTCCGCAAGAGCCGAGAATCCCAGCAGCGAGACCGCAAAGCCGAGCTGGAACCCCGTGGAGATCGAGCCCGCCGCCGTCCCAGTCATGTTCCATTCCTTCTGTAGCACCGGCAGGGTGGCGGCGTAGGTTGTGCCGATCAAATTCATGAATGTACGCGAGGCGCACAGCAAGACCAGCCAGGAATCCATACGCGTGAGCCCCAGTGCCGAGCGCGTCATGGTCGGCCCCGCGTCTCGCGCAACGTACGAACCACTTCGCTTATGAAGCGAGGCGGCACCAGGCCCAGCAAAAACCGGTGAGCGCATCCGCGCCCGATGTTTCTCCGATGCACAAGAGCCGCCGCACCGCTGCGCGGGTGGAGGCCGGGGGCTCGTGGAAACTTCGCACCAGGACGTGCCAGGGTTCCGCGGCCCACCCGTGCCCGGCCGCATCGAGATAGGCGCCGCTGATGCGCGTCGTCCGAGGCCGCGCGGCGTTGACGATGACCGTGCGCACGGCCGGCGCATTCGCGGCGCCCGCCAGTCGCGGCCACACGGTGAGGGCGTGGAGGACGCCGATCAGGAGGTCGTCCCCGGACGGCGTCAGGCCGGGTCCGCGCCCCGCGATGTCCCCTCCGATGATCTCCGCCGCTGCATCGAAGGGGCAACGGCCCGAGAGCACGTCGGCAATCGCTCCAAGACCCCGGTCGAGTGCCTTGAGCAGTGCCGTGTGGGTCGGGTGCGCGCTCGCCGGGCGCTTCGGTGCCAGGAGATTGACGATACTTTCAGCAGGCGCGCCGGCGAGTAGTTCATTCATCGCCGCATCGCGTGCGGCCGGCGCCGGACCGAGCATCGCATCTCCATCGGCCGCAAGCGACGGGTCCCAGGTCCGCGCACCGTCAAGATCTACCGTGGTGGACCCCACGTGTAGCCGGCCGTCCCTCAACGTCACAAGAGTCGGCGCACGGAGGGCGCGCAGCGGCTCGAAGTCCCGAACAGCGATCACAAGTGGCCCCGCAGGCAGATGGGCCGACGCCAGGGCGACGATGCGGTTGTTCAGATCCAGGTAGGCGCTTCGCTCAAATGCTGCGAGGACCGTACCGCGGGCGGTAATCCGCCGCAGATCATCCAGAGGGGCCGGCAGGGTTGTGGCGCACGTCGACGTGAGCCCGCTCATGCCGTCCCGCGCTGAGGGCGCGCCGGCCCCGGACCGGCCGGGTCAGCCCCGACTGCCTTGCCAGCCGCGGCCTGGACGGCTTCCACGATCGACTGATACCCGGTGCACCGGCACAGGTGCCCGCCCAGGACCTCGCGGATCGCCTCACGTGACGGGTGAGGATCATCCAGCAGCAGCGCGTGTGCGCTCATCAGGAACCCGGGCGTGCAAAACCCACACTGCAGCGCATGGTGATCCATGAAGGCCTGCTGAAGCGGGGAAAGCGCATCGATGGAGCCGAGGGCCTCGACCGTCGTGATCTCGCTGCCGTCGGCCTGGACCGCGAACAGCAAGCAGGATCGCATAGGCTGGCCGTCGAGCAGCACGGTGCATGCGCCGCACACGCCGTGCTCGCAGCCGACGTGGGTCCCGGTCAAGCCGAGATCTTCGCGGAGGAAGTCGACAAGCGTGCGACGCACTTCGACGGTGCGCGTCACCTCGCCGCCGTTGATGCCGAGGCGCACGGGGGCTTCGGCCAGCGGCGCCGGCCGGCGTAGTGGCAGGGTACCGCGTCTGACGCGAGACGCGGGGCGGACCGCTCGTCCTCTCCTGCGACCCTTCATGCCTGCATCCGTGTGCGACCGGCGGCGTCTGCGATCGCGCGGGCAGCCAGTACGCCCGCGACGTGCTTGCGATACGCGGCGGTGGCGTGGATATCGCTGTCCGGATCGAGCGCGCCTTCCACGATCCGGGCGGCCTCATCCGTGACCGACGCCGTGATGCTCCGTCCGATGAGGTGCTGCTCGGCATCGGGTACCTGCACCGGCCCGGGGCCGACCCCCGTGAACATCAGCCGTGCCGACGTGCACCGGCGGTCGGTGTCGCACTGCAGCAGCGCGGCCACACCGACCAGCGCGAAGTCGCCGTGGCGACGCGCGACCTCGCGAAACGCCCATCCAACACCGGGCGGCTGCGAAGGAATACGCACTTCTGTCAGCAGCTCATGTGCCTTCAGGGCCGTGGTCAGGTAGCCGGTAAAGAATCGTGCCGCGTCGACGACGCGTTCGCCACGGGCGCTCTGCAGCACGACCCGGGCGCCGAACGCCGCCATCACCGCCGGGAGCTCAGCCGATGGATCGGCATGGGCCAGGCTGCCGCCGATAGTTCCTCGCGTCCGGATCTGTGGATGTCCCACCCACCGAAGCGCGTCGCACAGCAGCGGCAGCCGCGCGGCCAGCCGCGGGTCGAATTCCGCGGCGTGCTGGCGCGTCATCGCGCCGATCGTCACACCACCGCGCGCAGCCGTGATGAACGCGAGATCCGCAACGCGATTGAGATCGATGAGGATCGACGGCCGCGCGAGACGCATCGCGAGTAGCGGGACGAGGCTCTGGCCGCCTGCCAGCACCTTCGCGTCTGTTCCGTAGCGTCCCAGGGCATCGAGGGCCTCCTGGCGGCTGCGGGGCGCCAGGTACTTGAAGGGGGCGGGTTTCATCCGCGCCGCCCTGGCGTGGTTCCACGAACGGCGGCTGCGCCCGCTGCGGCTCCCACGGGAGCGCCGCGCATCAGGTCCAACAACCGCGCGTGCGAAAGCGGCATCTCGGTGATCCACGTGCCGAGCGCATCATCGATCGCAGACGCAATGACGGCGGCCACGGGAATCACCCCCGCCTCGCCTGCGCCTTTGACTCCAAGCGGGTTCAACGGTGACGGCGTCACGACGTGCCCGATCTCAACGACCGGCACCTCGGAGAGTGTCGGGAGCAGGTAGTCCATGAACGTCTGCGTCAGCAGCTGCCCGTCCTCGTCGTACTTCAGCTTCTCGTAGAAGGCGCCGCCGATGCCCTGCGCAACCCCCCCGCGGATCTGTCCTTCCAGGATCATCGGGTTGATGATCTTCCCGCAGTCGTGAACGACCACATACTTCTCGATGCGGATCGCCCCCGTCCCGCGATCGATCTCAATGATCGCGGCGTGACACCCTGACGCGAAGGTTCCACTGGGAGGCGCAAAGTAGCGCGAGGCTTCCAGCCCCGGGCCTTCCCATTCCGGGGGGATCGTCCCGCGCAGGGGGTTGGCCGCCACCGCGACCTCGCCGAGGGCGACCGACCGCGCGGGCGCCCCGCGCACGAAGACGCGCCCGCCGGCGAGATCCAGATCGTCGGGCCGGGCTTCGAGCAGGGCGGCGGCGACGGCGAGTGTTTTCTCGCGGACCGCGCCCGCGGCCAGGGCGACCGCATTGCCGGCGACGACCGCCGCGCGGCTCGCAAACGCGCCCGTACCCCAGCCGAATGCGCCGGAATCGCCCGTGGTGACCGCGACATCGCGCACATCGACGCCCAGCGCGTCGGCAATGATCTGCGCGAAGACCGTGAAATGTCCCTGGCCCTGGGTGCCGACGCTTGTTGCCGCGTACACTTTCCCCGACGACTCGACCGACACGCGGCATCCCTCGTACGGACCAATCCCCGTCCCTTCGACGTAGAGGGCCAACCCTAACCCCATGGCGCGGCCGTCGCGCCGCGCCTCCGCCTGCCGTGCCGGCCACGCGGCGTACTCGATCATCTCGAGGGCCTTCGCCAGGACCGCCGGGTAGTCACCGCTGTCGTAGATCAGGCGTGTGTTGTCCTGAAAGATCAGTCCACCGAGATCGTAGGGAAACTCATGCGGCTGGATGAAGTTCCGGCGCCGGACCTCTGCTCGATCGATCCCGAGTTCCCGCGCCACGCGATCCATGAGGCGTTCCATGACGAACACGCCGTGCGGCCGTCCGGCCCCCCGATACGGGCTGACCTGCGTCTTGTTGGTGAACACGGCTTTGAACTCGGCGTGGTAGTTGGGAATCTTGTACGGCCCCGGCAGCTGCGTGCTGGCCACGATCGGGACGATCAGCCCGTAGGCGATATATGCGCCGGCGTCATGCAGGAAGACGGTGCGGACGCCGAGGATGCGTCCGTCGTCATCCACCGCAATCTCCGCGTCGTGGATCTGCTCTCGTTCATGATTGGTGGCGACGAAGTGCTCGCGGCGATCCTCGATCCATTTGACAGGGCGGCCGAGACATATCGCGGCGTGAGGAATGAGAATCTCCTCCGGATAGCACATCATGATCTTGGGGCCAAACCCACCGCCGATGTCCGGCGCGATCACGCGGATGCTACTCTGGGGCAGCGCGAAGAGCTGGCTGAAGAAGTTGCGCATCCGGATCGGTGCCTGCGTCGAGTCCCACACCGTCAGGTAGCGCGCGCGGTCGTCCCACTGCGCAACGACCCCGCGTGTCTCGATCGGCGAGGATGACCCGCGATCGACGACAAACCTCTCGCGATAGACTCGGGGCGCCCGCGCAAAGGCTTCCTCCACGTTCCCCACGCGCTGGGTGTGGTGCGCGGCGACATTGGTCTCCAGATCCTCGTGCACGGTCGGGCTGCCCGGCCGCGCGGCTTGCTCCAGGTCGACTGCGGCGGGCAGCGCCTCGAACTCAACCTCGACCAGATCCGCGCCGTCCTCGGCAAGATACCGGCTTTCCGCTACCACCATCGCGATGGGCTCGCCGGCATGGTGGACGAATGTGCCTACCAGGGCGACCTGTGTCTTGTGGTGGATCAGCGCCGGATGCGGGATAAGCCGGGGGAGCGGCCCCCGGATGCCTTCGGGGAGGTCGGCTGAAGCGTACACGGCCACCACACCCGGCAGCGCGCGCGCCGCGGCGGTGTCGATGCGCACGATGCGCGCATGCGCGTGGGGGCTACGGACGAAGGCGGCGTGCAGCAGACCCGGCAGATGAATGTCGTCGACGTACATGCCTCTGCCGGCCAGCAGGCGGGGATCTTCGTTCCTCGTCACCCGCTCGCCGAACCAGCGTGTCGCCATGAGGCGGTAGAGGTTCGCGCCAGTTTGAGAGCGCTCCTTCCCGTGGTGCGCAAGGCCCGCCAGGGAAGCGGCGAGTGCGCGGCAAATTGAGACAAGAGCAGAGTGGAGGGTACGAGATGCACCGGCACTCGATGGTCGTGACGGTCCTTACAGCCCTGTTTGCGGCGGCCTGCGGCGTCATTACTACACCTGTGCCGCCGGGATCTACCAGCGAGCTCTACCTCGCCAACAACGGGAACAACAGCGTAACGATCTATGCCGCGACGGCGAACGGCAATGTCGCGCCGATCCGCACGATCAGCGGTGGGAGCACAGCTCTGAACAATCCACTGTGGCTGGCGTTGGACGCCGCATTCAACCTGTACGTGACCAACGCCGCGGCAAACAGCGTGACGGTGTATGCGGTAGGCGCGGGTGGAAACGTGGTCCCGATCCGGACGATCAGTGGTGGGGCGACAGGGTTGAACGGTCCAACCGGTGTGACCCTCGACGGCGCAGGGAATATCTACGTCGCCAACTTCTTTCCCCTTCCCATGCCGAGCCACAGCGTGACAATCTACGCCGCGGGGGCGAATGGAAATGTTCCGCCGACCCGGACGATCAGCGGCGCGGCCACCGGCTTGAACGTCCCCACGGGCGTGGCTACAGACGGGGTCGGTACCCTGTATGTGGCCAACAATGGTGGAAACACAGTGACCGTGTACGCGCCCGGAGCGAACGGCAACGTGCTCCCGACCCGCACGATCAGCGGCGCGGCCACAGGGCTGAGCGGTCCCACCGGCGTCACCCTCGACGGCGCCGGTATCCTGTATGTGACCAACCCTGCCGGTGTGAACCACAGCGTCACGGTCTACCCGGCCGGGGCGGACGGAAACACGGCACCGACCAGGACGATCAGCGGTGGGGCCACAGGCCTGAGTGCCCCGCGTGGCGTGCTCCTGGACGGCACAGGCGCACTCTATGTCGCCAACGGCAATAACAGCGTGACGGTGCATGGCGCGGGGGCAACCGGAAACGCGGTGCCCATCCGCACGATCATCGGCGCGGGCACCGGGTTGAACAACCCCTTCGGGATTGCCCTGCGACCGTGACCGGTCTGCTCTTGGCCAGGGCCGCGGGGTTACTATGGTAGAAACTCAGTAGCACGGGTAGGAGGTCCTGGCGTGGCAATCGCGGCAGGCGAGCAGGTCTACAGGAATTTCATCGGGGGCCGCTGGCAGGAGCCAGGAGCCGGCCGGCTCGTGGCCAATCGCGACCCCGCGACCGGTGAGGTGCTCGGACAGGTGCCGCTCTCCACCCGCGAGGAGGCGCGCGCGGCCGTAGAGGCCGCCGCCAAGGCATTCCCGCGATGGCGGGACACGCCGGGACCGGCCCGGGGAACGCTCTTATTCAAAGCGTTGGACATTTTCGAGAGGGAGATGCCGCGCCTGGCCGAGGCGCTCACGCGTGAAGAAGGCAAGACGCTGGCCGAATCTCGCGGCGAACTGCAGCGCAGCCGCAACATTCTGGAGTACATCGCCGGCGAGGGCCGGCGGCTGCGCGGCGAGACCCTGCCCAGCGAGCTCGCGAACACGTTCACGTACACCAGGCGGGAGCCGTTGGGCGTCGTCGCGCTCATCAGCCCCTGGAACTTCCCGGTCGCGATCCCCATCTGGAAGATCGCCCCCGCGCTCGTGTGCGGCAACACCGTCGTCTTCAAACCCGCGACGCTCACGCCATGGACAGCATCGCTGCTGATGGAGATCTTCCAGGAGGCCGGACTGCCCGACGGCGTCGTGAACATGGTCATCGGCCAGGGCAACACCGTGGGGGAGGAGATCATCACCCACCCGGCGGTGCGGGCGGTGTCGTTTACCGGGTCGAACGAGGTCGGCTCGAGACTCTACCAGCTGGCCGCCTCGCGTGGCGTCCGCGTGCAGGCCGAGATGGGCGGCAAGAACCCCGTGGTAGTGCTGGACGACGCGGATCTCGACCTCGCGCTGGCAGGAGTGATCCAGGGCTCGTATGGCTCCACCGGGCAGCGCTGCACCGCGACGAGCCGCGTGATCGTCACGGAGGGGCTCGCAGAGGACTTCGTCGGCGACGTGGCGCAGCGCGCCGCGCGCCTGGTCTCGGGCAGTGGTCTGGATCCGGCCACGGAGATGGGGCCGTCGGTGGATGAGGCACAGATGAAGACGGTCCTCCAGTACATCACCATTGGGCATGAAGAGGGCGCGCGGCTGGTCACCGGAGGAGAACGCCTGACCGGCGGCGCGCAGGCGAAAGGCTATTTCGTGGCCCCCACGGTATTCGATCACGTCAATCCGCAGATGCGCATCTTTCGGGAAGAGATCTTTGGTCCCGTGCTCGCGGTTTGCCGCGTCCCAGACTTTGACGCCGCGATCGAAGCAGCAAACGCCGTGCCCTACGGCCTGGCGTCATCGATCTACACACGCGATCTGACCAAGGCCATGTGCTTCGTCGATCGGAGCGAGGTGGGCATCGTGCACGTCAATCAGGCAACCGTCGGCGGCGAGGCCCACCTGCCGTTTGGGGGGACGAAGGCCACCGGCGTCGGCCCACGCGAGCAGGGGAGCGTGGCGATCGACTTTTACAGCGAGCTGAAGGTGGTCTACGTGGACTACACGGGCACGAAGCGGACCGGGAATCTCTACTAGCCCGTATGGACGTTACCGCCGGGCGAGTGCTCTCGGCGCGAGCGCCGAAGCGCCGGCCGCTGCTCTCGATCTCTCTTGTTCTCGCTCTGGTCGTCGTATGGGAGGGCGCAAAGGCCGCCTTCAACATCCCCACGTACATGCTGCCACACGTCCATGAGATCCTCGGCGACTTCTTTCGCCGCGGCGGCCGGGGAGAACTCTGGTTGGGAATCATGGCGCACAACGCCGCGTATACGGCGTGGGAGGCGCTCGTCGGGTTCTTGCTCGGCGGGGCGGCCGGCCTCGTGCTGGCCATCACCTTCGCCCGATGGCGGCTGCTGGAGCGTGGGCTGCTGCCGTACGTGATTGCCTCTCAAACGGTCCCGATCCTGGCCCTTGCGCCGATGGTGGTTGTCTGGTTGGGGACCTCGTGGGTCTCGAAGGCCGTCATCGCCGCGTACCTCACATTCTTCCCGGTGACGATCAACATGCTCCGCGGCCTCCACTCGGTCGATCGGGACGCCCTGGCCCTCATGCAGGCGCTCGCCGCGGCGCCCCGTCAGGTCTTCCTGAAACTGCAGTTTCCGGCCGCGCTGCCCTATCTGTTCACCGCCCTGCGCATCTCGGCCACGGCGAGCGTCATCGGCGCGATTGTCGGCGAGCTGCCGGTCGGCAGCAGGTACGGCATGGGCGTCGTCATTATCAACGCGGCGCAGTACTACAACTGGCGACCCGCGAACCTCTGGGCCGCGATCCTGGTGTCCGCGTCAATCGGCATCGTCTTTTACCATGCGGTCGCGGCGGTCGAGCGGCGCGTCGTCACATGGCGGCCCTCCGAGGCGAGCGAGCAGTGGGAGTGACCGGCGTTCCAGGACAGCGGCCCGCGGCGTTCGAGGGCTCCATCATCTCCGTGCGCGAGGTGAGCAAATCGTTCGGCCGCGGCGCCGGCACGACCGACGCGCTGAGCGATGTGTCGATGTCGGTCGCGCCCCGAGAGTTCGTGTCCATCATCGGTCCGTCCGGATGCGGCAAGTCGACGCTGCTCCGCATTGTCGGCGACCTTATCGAACCCTCCAGCGGCACCGTCACCGTGAAGGGCAAGACGCCCCGGCAGGCCCGGCTTGACCGAGACTACGGAATTGTCTTTCAAACCCCGGTCCTCTACGAGTGGCGTACCGTGCTGCGCAACGTCGAATTGCCGTTGGAGGTCATGGGGCGCCCGCGCGGGGAGTGGGCGCCCCATGCCGCAGACATGCTCTCCCTGGTTGGCCTTGCCGCCTTTCACCATCACTATCCCTGGCAGCTCTCCGGCGGGATGCAGCAGCGCGTCGCCATCGCGCGCGCCCTGGTGTTCAACCCCTCGATCTTGCTCATGGACGAGCCCTTTGGGGCTCTGGATGAGCTGACACGCGAGCGGCTCAACCTCGAACTGCTCAACATCTGGAGCCAGACGTCAGCAACGGTCCTCTTCATCACCCACAGCATTTCGGAGGCGGTCTTCCTCTCCAACCGGGTGATGGTCATGAGCCCCCGGCCGGGCCGGATCGAGCGCACCGTCACGGTCGATCTCCCGCGGCCGCGGACGGCCCAGACGCGCGCGATGCCGAGATTCTTCGAGTTGGTGACGCAGGTACGCGAAGGGCTGCGGGAAGATCCCGCCGTTGCCGCGGGTCGCGGCGTCGTGGGTGAGCCCGCGTAGCCATGCGCGCTGATGCCTTGAGGTCAGGCCGCCGTCCGCGTGTGCTGGACGAGTACCTTCCGGCCGCGGTGGCCTTCGTCCTCGCGATCGTGCTGTGGGAAGCCGCCGTCTACGGCTTCAAGATACAGTTCTATCTGCTTCCGGCCCCGCATGTGATCGTTCAAACCTTTCGCGAGCGGGCCGCGGTGCTCATCGAATCAGGGTTGTACACGTTTCGCGAGGCGCTCATTGGATACACGCTGGGGTGTGGGGCGGGCGTGCTTGGCGCGATGGCCGCCAGCCGCTCGCCGGCGTTCGCCGACCTGATCCTCCCCTACGCGATCGCGTCTGCGTCGGTGCCGATCGTCGCGCTGGCCCCGCTGGCGATCGTGTGGTTTGGCGTCGAGCAGGGGTCGAAGATCGCCATTGTGACGATGATGACGTTCTTCCCGACATTCATCAGCACGCTGCGCGGGCTGCTGAGTGTGCCGCCACAGAGCCTGGAGTTGATGCGGAGTTACGCTGCCGGGGAAGGGCAGGTCTTTACCAAGCTTCGCCTGCCGGCGAGCCTTCCGTACATGTTCAACGCGTTCAAGGTGGGCACGACGCTCGCGATGATCGGCGCCGTGGTCAGCGAGTTCTTCGGCGGGCCCGCCAAGTCACTCGGCGTGTACATTAAGTCGACCGCGGCGCTGTTTCAGACGCGGCAGGCCTGGGCGGCGATCCTGGTGGCGTGCGCGCTGGGCCTGGCATTCTACCTCGTCGTCGTGGTCGTCGAACGGCTTGTCATGCCCTGGCACGT
>JBOGSE010000961.1:0-5357 GCA_050694895.1 bacterium
GTGCTCAATGAGGATCTGCCATACATTTTTCTCTACTGGCCGAAAGAATATAAGACGATGAGTCCGAAGGTGCAAGGGTTCGTGCACATTTCGGACGGCATGATGCGGTTTCGCCACGTCTGGCTGATGCCTTAAGGCGGCCTTTCCGGGGGGCGGTTCCCCGCCCCCCCGGCCGAAGACCGCAAACTGATTCATGACCCGCTACATCAGCCGACGCCTTCTCCTAACGATTCCGGTCCTGTTCCTCGTCAGCCTCATCGTGTTCTCCTTGATCAATGCGATCCCCGGCGACCCGGCGCTGCTGTTCATCGGCGGGGAGGCGGGCAAAGAAGCCGTCGAGGCACTGCGAAAACAGATGGGGCTCGACCGCCCGATGGCGGTCCGGTATGTTCTCTGGCTCGGCCGGGTCGTCCGCGGCGACCTCGGGAAGTCTGTTCGTGACGGCCGGCCGGTGCTCGATGTCCTGCTGCTCAAACTGCCGGTGACCGTCGAACTGGCGCTGGTCGCGCTCGCGGTCGCCTGGACGATAGCCGTTCCCGCCGGAGTGCTGGCCGCGTGGAAACGCCAGTCGGCAATAGACTATACGGCCACAACGGTCGCCCTGGCGGGAATCTCGATACCCAACTTTTGGTTTGGCATCATGTTGATCTATCTTCTCGCGGTCAACCTCCGCTGGCTGCCCCCCTCGGGCTACATAGAGCCCTGGCTCGATCCCGTGCGTAACCTGAAGCTGATGATCATGCCGGCCACGGTGCTGGGCACAGGACTCGCAGCCCTGGTGATGCGGCTGCTGCGGTCGAGCATGCTGGAGGTCCTGGGCACCGAGTTCATCCGCACAGCCCACGCGAAGGGCCTCTCCGAGCAGATGGTGATCGTCAAGCATGCGCTGAAGAACGCGATGATTCCCGTCGCAACCGTCATGGGCCTGCAGCTGGGCGGCCTGTTGGGCGGCGCGGTCATCACGGAGACGATCTTCGCCGTGCCCGGCGTCGGACGTCTGGCGATCGAGTCGATTCTGACCCGCGATTATCCCATGGTACAGGGCGTCGTGTTGTTCAGCGCGACGGCGATCGTCTTCGTCAACTTCACGGTGGATGTACTCTACTCGATGCTCGACCCCCGCATCCGCCTCGTGGAGGAGAAAGCGTAGTGGCCCGCAACGGGGCGCTCCCCAGCATAAGCCGCCCGCGCGCGGCGACCCTGCCGACGGTCGGTTTCCGTTATTTTCTCCACCGCTACGCCCGAAACCGGCTCGCCCTGGCCGGCCTCTGGGTGGTGGGGCTGGTCATCCTGGCTGCCGCATTTGCGCCGGCCGTGTCACCCGCCGATCCCACCAAACCCGACTTTGTGAATCTGCTGGCGGCGCCTTCCCGTAGCCATCTCTTGGGCACGGATGACCTCGGGCGGGACATCCTCAGCCGCATCATCTTCGGCGCGAGGACGTCGCTGGCAGCAGGAATCATCTCGGTCGGGCTCGCCCTGGCAGTCGGGCTGCCGCTTGGCTTGATGTCGGGGTACTTCCGTGGACAGCTCGACAACGTCCTCATGCGCCTGACCGATGCGCTCCTCTCGTTTCCGTTTCTCGTGCTCGCCCTGGCGATCGCGGCGGTGTTGGGCACCGGGTTGACCAAGGCGATGATCGCCATCGGCATCGTGTTCACTCCGGGATTCATCCGGCTGTCCCGCGCCCAGGTGCTCAGCGAGCGCGAACGGGTCTACGTCGAAGCCGCGCGGGCTCTGGGCGCATCGGACCGTCGCATCATCTGGCGGCACATCCTGCCCAACAGCCTCTCGCCGGTGCTGGTCCAGTCCTCGCTGGCCATGGCGGCGGCGATCACCGCCGAGGCGACGCTCTCGTTCCTCGGTCTGGGCACGCAGCCGCCCACACCGTCATGGGGATCAATGCTCAACATCGCGCAGGCGTACCTGAACAAGGCGCCGTGGATGGCGTGGTGGCCTGGACTGGCGATCTTCGTGACGGTGCTGTCGCTAAACCTGGTGGGGGACGGGTTGCGTGAGGTGCTCGACCCACGGCTTCGCTGAGATAGTCCCTTGTTGCGAATTCTGCTCGTGGATGACGATGGGAAGCTGCTCCCGCTGCTGGAGCGGGGGTTTCGCGTCGAGGGATTCGAAGTGCTCGCCGCGACCACCGGCGCGCACGGCATCGAGCTGGCGCGCACGCACAGTCCGGATGTCGTGGTGCTCGATATTGGGATGCCGGACCTCAACGGCTTCGATGTCTGCCGGCAGCTGCGGATGAATGTTGATGCGCCCGTGATCATGCTGACGGCCCGCGACGAAGTCGAAGACAAAGTGAGGGCCTTTGGCCTTGGGGCGGACGATTACGTCACCAAACCCTTCGCGTTCGACGAGCTGGTGGCGCGGGTACGGGCGGTCATCCGGCGTCGCTCGCCGGAGCACGCCGACCGCCTGACCTTCGCGGACATCACCTGCGATCTGTCCGCGCATGAGGTGACGCGCGGCGATCGAGTGATCCCGCTCACCGCCAGAGAGTTCGACCTTCTGGTCCATTTTCTCCGTCATCCGCGTCAGGTGCTGACGCGAGAGGCATTGCTCGCGCGGGTCTGGGGCTACGAGTACGCCGGTGACACCAATGTCGTCGACGTGTACGTCGGATATCTGCGGGCGAAGCTGGGCGAACCCCGCGTCATTCAGACGATCCGAGGCGTCGGGTATGCCCTCCGAGGATAGTCCGTGAGCCTCCGCCTCCGGCTGGCGGTCGCCTTTACCCTGATCGTCGGGGTCACGCTCGCCCTCGTCGGTGCGACCACCTATGAGTTGCTGCGGCGGGGTCTGTTGACCGAGATCGAGCGTGATGTGTCGCGGCGGGCCGCGGCCTTTGCGTCCTCGCATGCCACTCCCTATTACCTCGACGTCTTTGCCGCCCCCGACATCTTCCTCGAGGTCGTCGATGAGGAGGGCAACCCACGCGCGGCGTCGGGAAATCTTGGCGATCGGGTCCTGCCGCTCACAAACGCGATGCGCGCGGGTCGGGTGATCGAGGCCCGCATGGGGAATCGGCCCCTCTACCTGACCGCGGCCCCGCTTGGAGAGGGGAAGTTCATCATCGTCGCGCGCTCGCCCGTCACGATCTACGGTGCGCTGCGCCAGCTCCGCCGCCTGCTCTATGCCATCATCGGCGTGGCGCTGATCGTCACGGCCAGCGCCGGATGGCTGTTCGCGCGCGCCGCCACCGGACCCATCGAGCGCGTGGTGGCCGCGGCGACGGCGGTGCGTGACAGCCGCGATCTCAGACAGCGGGTCACTCATGCAGGGGCGCAGGATGAAATCGGCCGTCTGGCAGCCACCTTCAACGGCATGCTCGCGGAGTTGGAAGAAGCCTATAGAGGTCTCGATCGGTCAAACCAGCGCATGCGGGAGTTCCTCACGGAGTCGGCACACGAGCTCCGCGCACCCCTCACCCGCATTCTCAGCAACCTGGACATGCTCGCCAGGGTGGGCCACACCGATGCCGCCTTCAGCGCTCAGGCGCTGGCCGATATTCGCGGCGAGGCAAATCGTATGGCGCGCATGATCACCCTGCTGCTCATTCTTGGCCGCGCCGATGCGGGCGCGCAGATGGCCACCGACCCCGTCGTGCTGGCCGACGCCGTGGCCGACGCTTGCAGGCAGGGCCAGGGGATGGCCGACGGCGTTCGCTTCACCGCGGCGCTGGACGCCGGCCTCGAGGGCGTCGTGATCCGAGGGAACGCCGACTACCTCAGGCAATTGATTCTGATCCTGCTCGACAACGCGCTCAAGCACACCCCGGCCGGAGGCGAGGTCCGCGTGGAGACGGCGCTTGAGAATGGCGTTGCGCGGCTCACCGTGTCGGACACCGGGACCGGGATCGATGCCGATGACCTTCCGCGCATCTTCGACCGATTCTATCGGGGGAAGAATGCCCGCGGCACGGCCGGAACCGGCCTGGGCCTTACCATCGCCCGCTGGGTCGCTGAGCAGCACGGCGGGGAGATCACCGTAGACAGCGCACCGGGACGCGGATCACACTTCAGCGTCAGGCTGCCCCTGACCGGCCGGCCTTCCTTGCCAGATTCTTAACCCGCTCTCCACCCGCTCTTACCCGACGCCGCTATGGTAGGTTCGGGATGGTACGCGCGTCGGGCCATCCCTGGGAGGCGTGTGATGCTCCGCCCTCTGGTCATGGTTCTGATGAGCGTCGTGGTGCTGGCAACCTCACATCTGGCCGCGGCTCAGTCAGAGATTCCGGCCGAGATTCAGCCGTACAGGACCTGGACAAAGATGAACGCCATTCCGCTCACCGACCCCAGCAACCCGCGGGCAGCGCCGAAGAATACGTTCGTCAACCTGAGTCCCAATGAGCTCCGCGACATCCTTGGTCCAGGTGGGCGGGCTCTCAAACCTTTTCCCGACGGCACCATCATCGTGCGGGAGACCATCCATCCTACAGAAGGCTGGGCCGCGCTCCTGTTCATCCAGCGAAAGGACAGTACCGCCACCCGCACCAAAGGCTGGGTCTTCAGCGGCTTCAACCGCATATCGGCGAGCCAGGCGTTCCAGCCCTTTCCGATCGCGGATCCCGTCCCCCGGTGCCTGGCCTGCCACGCGCAGGTGAAGAACTCTGATTTTGTGTTCACGCCCTTTCTCAACCGGCCCGACCTCCTCCCTGCCCGCGCCCCGGCGGCTCCCGACCGTGTGGAGATCTTCAACAACCGGTTTGGCCCGGATGTGCTCCGCGTGAAAGTGGGCGCGACGGTCGTATGGGCGAACTACGACGCAGTGCCGCACGATGTGAAGGCGGCGGATCGATCGTTCGAATCCGGAAATCTGCCGCTGCTCGGTCGCTACATCCAGACCTTCGGACGGGCCGGGACCGTGGAGTACTTCTGCGCCGTGCATCTGGAGATGCGCGGCCGCATCGTGGTCGAGCCATGACTGTACGGTCGCGGCCGAACCGTCCGCCCGGGAGGTGGTTGATGCGTCCGTGGGTGATTGTGGCGATCGTGTTCTTAACTCTGCTCATCCTTGCGGTCGCGCTCGCATATGTCGGGGCACAGCAGCCGCCGGTGACCGTGGACATGCGCGAGTTCGCCTTTGAGCCCCGAGACGTCCTGGTGACACCGGGAACCGCGGTGCGCTGGGTCAATCGCGATGACTTTCCCCACTCCGTGGTAATGGAAGGCGGGCGGCCCGGTAGCTCTCGGGGAACGATCCCGCCCGGAGGCGAGCACACGTTCGTTTTTCGCGATCCCGGCCGGTTTGTCTACCGGTGTAGCGTGCACCCCACGATGCTCGGGGAGATTACGGTCGGCGGCCAGTAAGCGCGGGGGTCCTCAGATCAACCTTTGGTGGGA
>JBOGSE010000962.1:0-1111 GCA_050694895.1 bacterium
CCGGAGGTCGAGGCGGATATGATGGCCGCGCGCGCCGCCGGCGATGTCGATCGGGCGGTCCTGTTCTACGGACAGGATGCGGGGCTGATAGACGCCATCGAGCCGGCCGGCGACATCGTGACCCGGATGGTGCGTGAGGCGCACGGCATCATCGCCCGGCTGTCTTCAGGGCCGCTCGAACCCGCTGCGGGCCGGCGCGAGGCATAGTCGAACCAGGAATGCCCACGGCACGGCCAGAAGACAATCACACTTCGACGGAAGGGGGGATGCCTATGCAGAAGTCCATGGTAGGCTTCATCGCGGCCCTCGCCATCGCCGTGGCGTCCCTCGCTTCGATTCCCGTCTTCGCCGGACCGCTGATTCGCCTGTCGATCGCCACCGGCACCACGGGAGGCGTCTTCTTTCCCGTCGGCGGCGGCCTGGCCTCGATCATCTCCAAGAACCTCCCCGGTGTGACGGCTACGGCAGAAGTGACGCCCGGATCGGTCGATAACATGCGGTTGATTCAGGCCAAGCGCGCCGACCTTGCGCTGGTCAATGCGGACGCGGCCTTCGACGCGCTGAAAGGCGAGGATGTCTTCAAAGGCACCCCGGTGCCGATCCGCTCGCTCGCGCCGCTGTACAATGGGTACGGCCAGCTGGTCACGATCGAGGGCACCGGCATCAGCACATTGGGAGACCTGCGCGGGAAGCGGGTCTCGACGGGCGCGCCGGGCAGCGGCACCGAGTTGATGGCCCTGCGGATCCTTGAGGCCGGGGGCCTGCACCCTGATCGCGACATTCGCCGGGAGCGCCTGGCTCCAGCCCCCTCGACGGATGCGCTGAAGGATAGAAGGATGGACGCCTACTTCTGGGCCGGAGGCGTGCCCACGGGCACCGTCATCGAACTGGCCGTCTCGCCGGGGATCCGCATCCGGCTGGTCCCTCTCGACGGCGTGGTTCCGGCCCTGCAGCGCAGGTGGCCGGGCGTATACTTCAGATCGCTCATCGTGAAAGAGAACTACCCCGGCCTGCCGGCCGACGTGGCTTCGTTCGGCCTCGCCGTCCTGCTGGTCGTGCATCAGGACTTCGATGCCGAGCTGGCCTACCAGATCACGCGGCTCGTCTTCGA
>JBOGSE010000963.1:0-1957 GCA_050694895.1 bacterium
AGCCGGCGATGCTCCTCGAGCAAGTTGTTGTAGGATGGTCCCAGCTGCTGAAGGAGCTGGGTCGATCCCTCGATGTCGGTGAAGAGGAAGGTGACCGTGCCGCTTGGCAGCTCCCGGTCGAGGGTCGTCATTGTTCGATGAGATTCACAGGCGCGTTCAACGAAACCTCTTTGGGTGAGGCCACGCGATCTCAGGTCCTTTCCTGACGCGGGGAAAGACGGGCCGGTGGGCATAAACCTGTTGATGGGACAACTCGCGCGGCGCATCATTGCGGCATTCATCCCGACGGCCCTGCTGCTGGTCTGGGCGACCCGGGCTACTCCGACAGAGGCAGCCTTTACCGGAATGCTGGTGGGACTGCCCGTGACCCTCGCCCTCACACTCGTCGCTGGGATCATGGGCGCGCGGAGGTCTGGAAGATCCACACCGGCCCACCCGGCTGGGCCTGAGATGCCGACACCTGCGGTCGTTGCGGGGCGCCCGGCCCCCGTCTGGCCGGTCATTCTGGCCGGCACGGTGGCTACCGCCGTCTACTGGTTCCGGGTGTGGTCCTACCCAGGCATGGAGCAGTGGGACCTCGGTGGGGTGTTGGTACTCGTGTACAACATCCTCGGATTCTGGTGGCCTGCGCTGTTTGTAGCAACGAGCGCGTGGCTTCTCGAGGAGCGGCTGCCGGGCTTGCTCGCGACCTCCCCGTACGGCCGACGGTCGGCTATTGGGATTGGTGCCGGCTTTGCCGGTATCATCGTCTTTCTGGTGGCATCCAATGCGTACTATCACGTCTATGATCGCATCCCTCTGGAAACCGACGTGACCCGACGCATGAGTTTCCTGATGCCGGCTTCAGAAAAGGCGGGCGCTGCTCGGGAGCCGCTGGCGGTGTACATGCCATGCGACCAGGTGCAAGTGCCGCCGCCGCCGGTTTCACCCCCCGGCGGCAGAATCGTAGTCAGTCGCTCGTCGCCTGTGCCGTGCGCGACACCGCTCCAACGAAGTGCGCAGCCGGCATCCGCTCCAAGCGTGCCTCACCGGCTGGAGACTGGTCACCTGACGATTGAGCTCGACGGCCGGATGGTGGTGCAGGCCCCTCCCTATGTCGCTCTTCGGTCACTTGAACAGGTGATGGAATCCGCGAGCGGGCTGCTCAAGCGGAAGGACACCACACGCCTCACCCTGATCGTGCGAACGCAGCAGGCAGACATCCTGCGCTACCATGCCTTAGAAGCGGACCTTGCACGGCCGGTATGGGAACTGGCGAGCTTCAACCGGAATCTGCTGAAGAACGGCGGCCGCTTGGAGCCCGGCAGCCTAGCGGCGATGAGAGAAACGTCAGTCCGGGGAGATCCGCAGGCATTCGAGCGGAGGATGCGGTTGCAGGTCGCGGGCGATGCGGTGCGCATCACCTTCACGCCTCCCGGTCCGCTGAATGCCGACACGGCGGGGCTGTACAGCTCGGCCTGGGCGACCGCAAACAAGATCGTGCAGGAAGTGACTCGCTACTTTCCGGAGATCGACCGCTTTCACGTCGAACTCGCCATGTTCAAGACGACGGTCCGGCGGCCGGAGGTTGGGACAGGGTTCCGGCTGCAGCATCGGCTGCTTCGGTCGGATCGAATTCTCGGGGTCATGATTCGCCGTGGCGACCCGACGAGGCACCCCGCCGACCCCGCATTCCACCTCTTCGACCCCAAGAGTGGACTGCAAATCGCAGTGGTGGTCTTCGACGGTCCGCTGGATTCCCATATCCCAGGCGTGCTCTTCGAAGAGATGACGTTGGCTCCTGGAGTCTTCTACGTCGTCGACATCGATGCCAACGGCACGGTCACCTTCATGATCGGCGATGAGAATCGCCTCCAAGGGCCGCTGAGCGTCCTGGCCGCTGGCGAGACGGCTGTCAACGGCACCGTGATCGCAAACCTGGGATGGCTGGACGCCAGCCGGTTCGAGCGCAGACGTC
>JBOGSE010000964.1:0-2978 GCA_050694895.1 bacterium
CGACAGGGCTACGGCGCTCCAGTCTCCGTACTTCTTGATGACCGCGTCAAGCGCTTCTATCTCAGACTGTGACAGATAGTCTGGTGCGCGCTGCCGTTCCTCGCGCGATCTGTACTCGGCGTACTTCGATTCCGGCTTGTCCACTGCTATTCTGGCCAGCAAGCGGGCAGAAAAATCATCAGGGGGGGCTTCCGGATCGTTGGCCGCCACGTCGGCCGCCGACTCAAGCATGTCGAGGGATCGCGACGGTATCGGCCCCCAAGGTAGGCGGTAGTAGACGTCACCGAGGACCGGCGTACCGTAGCGCACAACGTGGTAGCGATCTGCCATGTACAGAAGCTTGACGGTTTTCATCCGGGTGCTCGGGCCTACTCGCTGGAGCACGTAATCCAGTGCATCTACAACCTTGTCCGGATTGAAGCGGTGGTTAGGCATAGCTGATGCGCCAGCTAGGCCGCGCTGATGGCATGCGGCTTTTGAGGGCAGAACTGCACAGACAGGAGGCTAGCACCCAGGGGCCCACGAGTCAAACTGAGACACTACCGCGTATCCTACTGAACCTCGCATAATACAGTGACATTACAGTCTTCCCATCGTACGATGGGTGTATGCCGACTCGTCATGCGCCACGGCGGGATTTTCACGGACTGGAAGTTCGTCGCCAACAGGCTGCGCGGCTGTTTGCCGCGGGTCGAGAGACGCAGAGCGCCATCGCCCGGCGCCTGGGGACCAGCCGCCAGAGCGTCATGCGCTGGTACCGCGCGTGGCGGCAGGGCGGGCGCCCGGCGTTGCGCGCCGCGGGCCGCGCCGGCCGCAAGCCGCGGTTGGCGCCGGAGCAGATGAAACGGGTTGAAGCAGTCTTGCGCCAGGGAGCGCGGGCGCATGGGTTCCGCACCAGCCTCTGGACTCTCCCACGGGTCGCCCAGGTCATCAAGCGGTTGACCGGCGTGCAGTATCACCCGGGCCATGTCTGGCGCCTCCTGGGGGCGCTCGACTGGACGTTGCAGCGGCCGGCCAAACGCGCCAAAGAGCGGAACGAGCCGGCGATCCAGCACTGGGT
Organism: bacterium; assembly: GCA_050694895.1. Taxonomy (GTDB): domain Bacteria; phylum Sysuimicrobiota; class Sysuimicrobiia; order Sysuimicrobiales; family Humicultoraceae; genus JBQTJP01. Next base: position 1,061 of record JBOGSE010000964.1, read on the forward strand.
CACCACGCGGTGGCCGGTGGTAAAAAAAACGCTCGGCGTCGCCGGGCCTGGATCGTCTTCCAGGACGAAAGCGGCGTCTCGCAGCGGCCGCCGGTCCGTCGCACGTGGGCGCCCCGCGGCCACACCCCCGTTCTGATCCAGGCCTTCAATTGGAAGAAGCTCTCCGTCGCCATCGCCGTGGGGTTCCGATGGGACTTCCGGCGCAATGGGCTCTTCTTCCAGACGCGCCCGGGCAGTTACAACGACGTGACCCTGATCGAATTCCTGACCGACCTCAAGCGGGAGTTTCGCGGCCGGCGCGTCATCCTGGTCTGGGATGGCCTCCCGTCCCACAAGAGTCGCCCCATGCAGGCACACCTGCAAGCTCAACGCTCTTGGCTCACGGTCGAGCGCTTGCCCGGCTACGCGCCTGAGCTCAACCCGGTCGAACTGGTGTGGGGCAACGTCAAGGGCCGCGAACTCGCGAACCTCTGCGCGGACAATCTCGACGAGGTCGAGCACGAGCTTCGGGCCGGCCTGCGTCGCGTCCGGCGCTCGCGGGCTCTGCCGTTCGCATTTCTCCGCCACACAGGTCTCTCTTTTTGACCGTCTTGTCACTGTATTATGCGAGACTCAGTAAATCAGCAATATCTGCTCCGCGAAGCGGTAACCGGAGTAGACGTCGTGTTTCACTTGATCTGGACCACGATCCCCGAGGTCGCCAATCGGGACCCCGCCGGTGATGTGAGCGCAAATCTTATTCCGACTATTCGTCTGTTTGAGGTGTGTCGAAATGTCGGCGTTCGCAGAATCGTCTTCGTCTCGTCGGGCGGTACGGTGTACGGACCGGCTCAGACATGGCCGGTCTCCGAAGCGCATCCGCAGAATCCGATCAACAGCTATGGCATTACCAAGCTCGCCGCCGAAAAGTATCTCTATATGTTTAGACACCTATACGGCGTCGATTATGTCATTTTTCGCCCATCTGTTCCCTATGGGCCTCGCCAAAATCCTCTGGCAGCACAGGGGGCGGTGGCGGTCTTCCTCTATCGCGTCGCGCGTGGGCTGCCAGTGACGATCTGGGGGGATGGTAGTGTTGTGCGCGACTATTTCTATGTCTCAGACTTGACCAGCGCCCTTGTTGCAGGAGCTGAGCGTGCAAGCCCCGAGCAGCGTGTCTTCAATCTTGGCGGTGGCAACGCCGTGTCACTAATCCAACTGTTAGGAATGGTCGAAGAAGTTGTCGGCAAGCGAGCGAACGTTGAATACGCTCCGCCTCGCCGGTTTGACGCGCCGCAAATATTACTGGACACTAATCTGGCGCGGCAGGAACTCGGTTGGCAACCGAAAGTGCGTTTGACGGACGGCCTCGTTCAAACATGGAAATGGATGTCGATCACCATTTGATGATAGCTGCTTCGCACTACTGCGTCACTAAATGAACTCGCGACTGATGACCACACGTCAAGCAGGGCAAGCCGCGCGCCAGCGCCGCCGCGAGGAGACGGTACATCGTGGCGATGGATTCCGGCACGTGGCGCTCAGGACGCACTGGGAGCGCCCCGCGGCGTGAAACGTTTGGGTACGCGAGGGGTCGGGAGGAAGGCCAGCGGCTCAGGGGGGAAATGCGACCAGCCGCTCCGCGGCGAGAAACGCGTACGCCGCGATGCAGAGTGAGGCGTGATGGTGGAAGCCCCGCCAGCCGCGCCCTTCGAAGTGATCAAGCCCCAGCTCGTCCTTCAGCTCTTGGTAGTCCCGCTCGATCCGCCAACGCAGCATCGCGAGCCGGACCAGATCCCCCCGCGTCGCCGTCGCCGGCAGCGTGGACAGCCAATACTTGATCGGCGCCGCCTCGGCGCGCGGCCACTCGATGAGCAGCCACTCCTCGGGGCGCGGCGTCGAGCGCCAGTCGTCGCGGTGCGCGGGCCGCACCCGGACC
>JBOGSE010000965.1:0-3137 GCA_050694895.1 bacterium
TTTTGGACGGGATCTTGGTCATCATGGTTACCTTCATCTTGGTGAAGCTCTCGAATTGCTGAGGACTACGGTAAACGGGTAGACTCACCGCGCCCCCACCCGCCTGCAGCGGGGCCGGATCTCCGACCGGCAGGGGGCGCGGACCTTCTCCTCGGTGACCTCGTAACGGAGGCGAGGGTGGCATCCAACTCCAATTCGGGTGCCTATTCCGGTCATCGTGATCGCTTGTTCCGGAGGAAGGCGATCACCTGGTCCGGCCATGGCGATCGCTCATCGGAGCGGAGCGACGCTTGGTTGTGCCTCCTTCAGCCTCCTCGATTCACTTTCAACGCATCATACCTTGGTTTGATCTGAGCGAGAGCGATTGTTGCAGGGCCTGTGGGGCCTGTGGGCGGCGCGTCGTGTGCGCCGTCCAAGGACCGGTGGGCGACGCGGTGTTCGCGTCGTCCATGGGTCCGGCAGGATCCACAGGCCTCGGTCCGCGATCGCGACCGCGCAGGATGGTCCAGGCGCGACGATCGGGGCCCGGTCCGACCCGCAGCACGTCCGGATCCGTGGGTCATTCGATTCCCTTGCCGGCTGGCTTCGCCTTTGCCTCGCGCAGGGATGGTCCCTTGAGTTCGATGCGGTGGGCGCAGTGCACGAGGCGGTCGCAGATGGCGTCGGCAAGAGTGGCGTCGCCGATCACCTCGTGCCAGGACTTGACCGGCAGCTGGCTGGTGATGAGGGTGGAGGCGCGCTCGTAGCGGTCCTCGATGACCTCCAGCAGGTCGCGGCGTTCCTGGTCCTTGAGGGGCGCCAGGCCCCAGTCGTCGATGATGAGAAGCTGCGTGCGGGTCAGCCGGGCGAGCAGCCTGCCGTAGGAGCCGTCGCCTCTCGCCACGGCCAGCTCCTGGTACAGCCGCGGGGCGCGCAGGTAGAGGGCGGTGAAGCCGGAACGACAAACGCGCTCGGCGAAGGCGCACGCCAGATAACTCTTCCCGACCCCGGTGGGGCCGGTGATGAGCAGGTTCTGGCGCTCGCGGGTCCAGTCACAGCGGGCCAGAGAGAGAACCAGCTCGCGGTTCAAGCCGCGGTGGGCTTTGAAGTCGACGTCCTCGAGGCTAGCCGTGTGCCGGAGCCGGGCGCCGCGCAGGCGCTGGTCCAGCTTGCGCTGCTCGCGGCCGCTCCACTCGGCGTCGATGAGCATGCCGAGGCGCTCCTCGAAGCTCAAGGCACTGTTCTGCGAGGATGAGAGCTGGCGCTCGAAGGCCTCGACCATGAAGAACATCTTCATGGCGTTCATGCGGTCCAGGGTTGGTTGGGTGAGCACGTCAGTCTCCTTGAAAGTAGGCCGCGCCGCGGATGTTGTCGTGCGCGGGCAGGGGTGAGGGAGCGGTCTCGTCGAGCGGTACGCGGTCGAGCCCCGAGGCGAGGATGTTCTTGACGGTGCGGTAGTTGTAGGCTCCGAGTTGTTCGGCCCTGGCGCAGGCGGCCTCCAGGCGCTCGGCACCACGCGCCTGGCCCAGACGGAGCAGCCCCAGACAGGCGCGGTAGCCCTGCTCGGGGTGGGGACGGCTCTGCAGGATCTCCTGCACCACCCGGGCGGTGGCGGGGCCGGTCTTCTCCGCCCAGGCGATGATGCGCGACGGCGTCCACTCGGCGTGGGCCCGGTGGGCGCTGGGCATGTGCTCCTTAAGGGTCGAGCACTGGCCCCGTCCGTAAAGCCTCACGTGCGAGGCCACACGCCTGGACTTGAGGAAGATCTCGACCGTCGTGGCGGTGGCGCGCGCCTCCACGCGCTGGTGTACGAGCGGGTATGGGACGCTGTAGTAGTTGTGCTCGAAGGCGATGTGGTAGTCGATATTGACCCCGCACTCCTTCCACACCGCCATCTCGAAGCGGGTGGGAGGCAAGGGCTTCAGTGCTGGACGGTCCAGGCGCTCGAGGAGTTCCCGGCGGGAGGCGCCGAGGTGCTTCATCGGGCGATCGTTGAGCTCGCGTACCAGCTCGCGGATCGCGGCGTTCAGCTCGGCGAGGCTGAAGAAGACCCGGTCGCGCAGCCTCGCCAGGATCCAGCGCTGGACGACCAGGATGTTGGCCTCGACCTTGGGCTTGTCCTTCGGGTGGTAGGCCCGCGCCGGCAGGACAGCAGCCCCGTAGTGCCGGGCCAGGTCCTCGTAGGTGCGGTTGACGATGGGCTCGTAGTAGCAGGGGTCCGTGACCCCCGCCTTCAGGTTGTCGGGGACCAAGAGTTCAGGACAGCCCCCGAACTCCTCCAGCATGTGGACGTGGACGCTGACCCAGGAGGGAAGCTTCTGGTCCCCGGTGGCCTCGGCGTAGAGGTAGCTGCTGGCGCCGAGGGCGCCGACGAACAACTCGGCCGGCGTGACCTCGCCCGTGCGGCGGTCGACGATCTCCGGACGTTCGCCGGAGAAGTCCACGAACGCCTTCTCCCCGGCCCGGTGCACCTGGCGCATCGAGGGAGCCAGCGTCCGGGCGAAGCGCCGGTAGTGTTCGCAGAACTGGCTGTAACGGTAGCCGTCCGGGTGGACCTTGAGGTACTCCAGCCACAGAAGCTGCAGCGTCACCCCGCGGCGCTTCAGCTCCTGGTGCATCCACCCCGGGTCGGGCAGTGGCCGTGGATCTGAGACCTCCGGCGCCGGCACGAACAGCCGCGCCTCCAGGGCGGCGTCGTCCAGGTCGTCAGGCAGTGGCCAGGTAAGCCCCGCCTGCCGCGCCCGCTGCAGGTACTCCGAGACCGTCCCCGCCCCCACCCCGCAGGCCGAGGCGATCGCCCGGTGGGACAGCCCGCAGGCGTACTTCAGTCTTAGGATCTCTCGTAACCGTCTCATCGGTAGTCTCAAGGTCGCCATGCCGTGGGTTCCTCCTGTGAGGAACCCACTGTGCACGACCTGTCAACCGATGAGCGATCGCGTTGGCCGGAATCGGTGATCGCCTTGCCCGGAACGAGTGATCGGCTTGCCCGGAATCGCTGATCACGATGCCCGGAACGACCGATCGCCTTGCTCCGGAATCGGTGATCGCCTTGCTCCGGAATCGGTGATCGCGATGGACCGGAATACGCAGATGGGGTTGAGACTGATGTTCGCTGTGAGCTCGGGCGCTACTTTATATGCGAGTGCAAGGACTGGGAC
>JBOGSE010000966.1:0-1494 GCA_050694895.1 bacterium
CGCGCGCTGCTGGCCGAGAGCGTCAAGCCGCTCACGGAAGACGATCTGGAGTTCCGGCCGGCGGACGGTCTGCGCTCCATCGGCGACATCTTGCGGCACGTCATCACCGCCGAGGAGTACTGGTGGCGCGGAGGCATCTTAGGTGAACCGTTCGGTGCCGGGCGGCCGGCTGACTGGGACACGCTCACAGACGAGCAAAAAGCCGCGCATCGAAGGCAGCGCTTTCCCAGCTTGGCGTCTATTCTCCAGGGCCTGCAGACCGCCCACGAGCCGATCGCAGAGTTTCTGACACAGACAGACGCATCGGTCCTCTGCGAGAAGCGGCAAGCGACCTGGGGCGAGGACAACACCCTGCGCTGGATCCTGTGGCATCTGGTCGAGCACGACCAGCACCATCGCGGGCAGATCTACACGCGGCTGCGCCTGATCGGATACGATCCGCCGTCGACGTTCCCGCGACCCGCGGTCATGGCCGCCACGCCGGCGGCCAGATGGCAGAACGGGGAGGAGGAGGTTCGAAATGTCCTCCCGTTTTGGAAGCAGGTGCGATCCGACCTGCGGGATGCGGTCGCCACTCTAGAAGATCGCGATCTGGACTTTCGGCCCGCGGCGGATTTGCCGAGCATCCACGACCTGATCCTGCACATCTTCATCTGGGAAGACTTCCTCGTCCGGCAGAACCTGAAAGGTGAGATGAATCGGGGATGGTGGAAGATCCAGGAATTGTTCTGGAGGCCGGCGGTCCAGTCGCTCGCGGAGCAGATTGGCGCGCACTTTCCCTCGGTTGCGTCATTGCTCGAGGCGCTCGATGCTGTCCGCGATGCGACAAATGAGTTCATGAGCAGGCTGACGTTGCCGGACCTGACGAAGCTACACGAGACGTCGTGGGGACCCCAAACAACGCATCACACGCTCTGGTACGCGAGGGAGCACATGGTGCATCATCGCGCGCAGATTTTCCTGCGGATGCGCGTGATCGGGCGGACGCCGCCTGAGATCTGACCCCGCGGGCGCGGTTTTCGCCCCCGCGGGCGTGGTCTTTCGCTCGCGGCCTTGACAACTTGCCTCCCGGCTTGCTAGGATCACGGCTAACTTTATAGCAAGGCTGCGCGCAGTACGTTGCAAGCAGTCGAGGGAGTGCGCCTAGGGTTCCGCGGTCCCACCCGGACCGGACCGGTCCAAGCGGCGCAGACGGCCAGCCGCCGTTACACCATCAGGATAGAAGCCTGAGGGACAGGTTCCTCACCGGTGCCTGTCGCTCAGGCTTCTTATTCATACGCGCGCATGCGATGACGGGAACAGTAGGCAGGCACGCGAGAGCCTATCGAACCGGGACTGGTGCGAGCCGGTCTCCCCGCCTGCCGAAGCTCATCCCCGAGCCGCGGGTTCGAGTCCAAGTAGAATCCGCCGGTCGCCCCCGATACGGGTTTGAGGGCCCCCGGCCACGATGCCGGGGGAACTAAGGTGGTACCGCGGGAGCATCCGTCCTTAGGA
>JBOGSE010000967.1:0-2339 GCA_050694895.1 bacterium
GCAGGACTCACCGTGCACCAGTTCAGGGCGACCTGCGCGACCGTCTTCCCGGCTTCCCGGGCAACCTTTCGGAGCACCTCGAACGCCTGCCGGTGTCGGATAGACCGCGTCGATGCCAGTTTCCCCCTGGCCAGCGGCGTGTACGCAAGAATGGTGACGCGCTGCGCCTCGCAGTACCGCAGCAGATTTCCTTCTATGCTCCGGTCCAGCAGACTGTACTCCACCTGATTGGACTCGATGCGGTCTTCTTTCATCGCCGCCTGCGCTTCTTCCAGTTCCCGGACAGAGAAGTTGCTGACGCCGATGAATCTCACCTTTCCAGCGTCCACGAGCTCTTCCATGGCCCGCATCGTCTCCCGAATCGGCACGCCCGGGTCGGGCCAGTGGATCTGGTACAGGTCGATCCGGTCGATCCCAAGGCGCCGCAGGCTGCCCTCGGCGGCCCGGAGGACATCCTCGTATCCCAGGTTATGTCCCGAGACCTTGGTCGCGACAAATGCGCGATCACGCCGATCCCTGATGGCCTGGCCGACGATGCCTTCGGTCCCGTAGATCTCTGCCGTGTCGATCAGATGCGCGCCGAGCTCGATGCCCTTCCGCAGCGGCTCGTTCCCGCCGCGGTACTGCCAGGTGCCCAGGCCGATCTCGGGGAGCTGAACGCCGGTGGTCCCTAGCTCTTTGAATTCCACGGCCCCACCCGGGTTCTGACCTGCGACGGCACGCCGCGCTTCACGCGCGGCCCGTCTTTGCCGCCTGCAGACGCCGCTCGAGTCTGACGATCGCCTCGGCCATATCGATGGACCCTGTGAGGATGGGCAACAGAGGGTCGCGCATCTTTTCAAAGCGCTTCGCCGTGGTCTTGATCGTAAAGCGGCCGGGGTCGAGCCGGGGCGTCACCTCGTCCCACCGCAGCGGACAGGAGACCGGGGCGCCCGGCAGCGGCCGGATCGAGTACGGCGCCACGATGGTCCGGCCGTGGCCGTTTTGACCGAAATCGATGTAGACCTTCCCCCCGCGCGATCCGATGGGGCGCGCCAGGGTAGCAATCTTGGGGGCCGCTTCGGCCCCGAGCATCGCGAGCAGGCGCGCGAAGTTTCGGGCCTCCTCATACGAATATCGGGCACCGAGCGGGACGAGGATGTGCAGTCCGGTCGCGCCCGAGGTTTTGACGTAGTGGGGCAGCCGGATCTTTTCGAGTATCCCATGAAGCAACCGGGCTACCTCAATGACGTCCGCAAAGGGCGCGCCCTTGGGATCCAGATCGAGCACGAGCCAGTCGGGCCGGTCGAGCGAGCCCAGGTGCGAGCTCCAGAAGTGAAGCGGGATCGTGCCCAGATTGGCGACGTAGCGGAGCGTCCGCGGGTCGTTCACGATGAAGTAGTTGATGTCCCGCTCGGCGTCCTTTGAATAGATGCGCTCGGTGCGCACCCACGCAGGGACAAAGTCAGGCGCGTCCTTTTGAAAGAACGACTTGCCCTTGATCCCATCCGGGTAGCGTGTCAGGACGAGCGGGCGGTCCCGCAGATAGGGGAGGAGGAGCGGGGCGACAGACTCATAGAATCCGACGAGGTCACTCTTGGTGTAGCCTTCCTGCGGCCAGAATACCTTGCCGGGATTGGTGATCTTGACCTGTGCGCCGCCGTCGGCGATCGTGGGTCCGGGGTCGTCTTCACGGACTGCCACGCCCTGATCCACCACCTGCTCCGATGGCGCAGGCGTCGAGCTTACCGAGTCTTCGAACCGGCAGTCCTCCGGTTTCTTGTCGTCTCTGATCCCCAGAAACACCGGGTGCCGTATGCCCTTCTCCGCGGTCCACTCCGCGAAACGCACCTCGCAGACAAGCCTGGGCTCAACCCAGTGGTGCGCGCGCCCCGCCGGCGTACCCGCATCGAAAGGTGACGTCTGGCGGCGAAGCGGCTCGAGACGCTCCCCGATTAACTTCAGCAGTGCGTCATCGAATCCAGTGCCGACTTTGGAGACGTAGACGAAACGCTCATCATCGTACAGTCCCAGGTGCAGCGCCCCGAGGTAGCCACGCGAGCCCTGTGGATCAGTGTAACCGCCAATGACGAACTCCTGCGCGCGCAGGCACTTGATCTTGATCCAATCGCGTGATCGCGCGCCGGCATACGGGCTGGCAATCTTCTTTGCGACGATGCCTTCAAGGCGCGCCGCCGAGGCCGCGTCGTAGAAGGCCTCCCCATGTTCCAGGACATGATCGCCGTAGTGCACCGGGCCGAGCGGCGGGACGAGGAGCCGCAGGCATTCCTTCCTCTGAGTGAGGGGCAGGCGGCGCAGGTCATGGCCGTCGAGGGCCAGGCAATCGAAAAAGATGCCGA
>JBOGSE010000968.1:0-1312 GCA_050694895.1 bacterium
GGGTCGTTGAAGTCGTAGATGCTGACCTTCTCGGGCTTGCCCTTGGGCTGCCACTCCTGCCCTTTGTTGGCGTACTCGCCGACCAGCTCCTTCTTCTTGGTGTCCACGCTGATCACCGGCTGACCCGCGGCGAGGTGGTCGGCGACCTGGTCGTTCAGATACCGGAACTGGGCATCGCGATCGGGGTGCTGGGCGCCCTCCTTGGTCTTCTGTGTAGTCCAGTGATTCTGGACACCGATTCCGACTGAAAGCGGACACCCGTTCCGGTTGATTCCGGACACCTGACCAGAGGGTGGCGCCACTGACGGATGTGAGCCTGCGAAGGGTCTGTGGTTGGGCTGTCACCTCCTTCCCAGAAGACTACGGTGCAACATCAGGGCGCGTTGTCCGGCTGCGGCTTACGCATGGACGGGCCCTTGAGGGCGATGCGGTGTGACGCCTGCAGGAGCCGGTCCAGGATGGCCTCGCCCAGGGTGGGATCGGCCATGGCGGGGTGCCAGGCGTCGACGGGCAGCTGGCTGGCCACGAGGGTGGAGCGCCGCTGGGCGCGGTCCTCCGATGACCTCGAGCAGGTCCCGACAGGCCTGCACTGGGGCCGGGGTGAGCAGGAAGTCGTCGAGCACCAGCAGCGACACCCGGGCGAGGGAGGACAGCATCCGTGCGTAGCGGCCGTCGGCCCGGCCCACGGCGAGGTCGTCGATCAGTCTGGGGACCCGCACGTACGAGGCGCTGTGGCCCGCCCGCAGCGCAGCGTTGGCCAGGGCGCACGCCAGGAAGGACTTGCCGACCCCGGTCGGGCCCGTGATCACCAGGTTGTGGTGGGCCCCGACCCAGCCGGCTCCGGAGAAGCTGGCCACGGCGGAGCGGTCCAGCCCCCGGGGTGAGCGCCAGTCGATGTCTTCGATGGCCGCCGGGTAGCGCAGCTTGGCGGCCTTCAGCCGCAGCGCCAGGCGGCGGCTGTCCCGGGCGTCGGTTTCCTTGTCGACGAGCAGGCCGAGGCGGTCCTCGAAGGACAGCTCGGCGAAGGGCCCGGGCACGGCGAGCTGGTCGGCCAGGCCGGCGGCCATGGCGCCCAGACCCAACGCGTGCAGCTTGTCGATGGTGTTGGCCGCCACGAAGATTGGTGACGTCGGCGACATCGTCCTTGGTGACATCGATGGCCAGAAAGCCGCCTGACCCAGGGCGCGATCACGAGTGGCCTCCCCGGTCGCCACATCGGCGGAGACCATCCGACTCGAGCATTTCCCGGATACTCCCGCCCTGGCCTACCCTGCGATCGCGGCTGTACGGCGATCCTGCGGGGCCGGTTTCC
>JBOGSE010000969.1:0-1448 GCA_050694895.1 bacterium
GGACACGGCCGGCGCGAGCTGGCAGAAGCCGCAGCGGAGCAAATGCGCCGGCTTGCCTATGCGTCCGCGTACGTCGGCTTCACGAACGAACCGGCGGTGCGGCTTGCGGAGCGGTTGCTTGGGCTGGCCTACGCGAACTTGAGCGGGGTCTACTTCACCACAGGCGGCGCGGAGTCAAACGAAACGGCCTTCAAGATCGCCCGGTATTTCTGGCGGCGCAGGGGGATGCCCTCAAAAACCAAAGTCATCGCTCGCTACCATGGATACCACGGCGTCACGATGGCCGCGATGAGCGCCACGGGGATCCCATCCTATCACGTGATGTTCCAGCCGGTGGTGCCCGGCTTCATCCATATCACGCCATCCTACCCATATCGCTATCCCGGCTCGATGGCCGACGCACTGGAAGAGGCCATCCGGCGGGAGGGCGCGGAGAATGTCGCCGCATTCATCGCCGAGCCAGTCATCGGGGCCGGCGGGGTGATCCCGCCCACGCCAGACTACTTCCCGCAGATCCGGGACATCTGCGACCGCCACCAGGTGCTCTTTATCGCCGATGAAGTGATTACGGGATTCGGTCGCACCGGCCGATGGTTCGCCCTCGGCCATTGGGGGATCGAGCCCGATATCGTCTCGTTTGCCAAAGGCGTGACGAGCGCCTATCTGCCGCTGGGCGGCGTCATGGTCTCCCGGCCCATCCACCAGGCGATCGTCGAGGCGTCGGGAGCGGAGCGATTCATGCATGCGGCGACCTACTCCGGGCATCCGACCTGCTGCGCGGTGGCGCTGCGTAACCTGGACATCCTCGAGCGGGAGGGTCTTGTTGAGCGTGCCAAAGCCGCGGGGACACGGCTGCTCTCGGGGCTGCAAAACCTGCGCGACCTGCCCGCAGTCGGCGATGTGCGCGGCCTGGGGCTGATTTGCGGGATCGAGCTGGTGGCGGATAAGGGGACAAAAGCTCCTGCGGTCGGGCTTGGCGGCAAGGTGCTGACAGAGGCCCGGACGCGGGGGCTCATCACCCGGGTCCGTCCGGGACAGGCCGGCGATTATCCGATCGGCGACACGATCTGCCTGGCGCCGCCGCTCGTGGTCACAGACGCACAGGTGGACCGGATCGTACAGATCGTGCAAGAGGCGATTCGCGCAGTCAGCGCGACGTTGTGAAGCTGTCGTGGCGGGTCAACACGGCCTCGGTCTTGCCTCCAGCAACAAACGCCCCCGGTATCCTTCGCATTCGCTCAGATCGACGGGGGATGGTCGCCACGACGCGTGCGGAATGTGTGCCGCCGTGAGCCACGGGTAGGCAAAGGCAAAATAAAGGATCGACAATACGATCCAGGCCCTCATCGCCAGTGTCGCACGGTACGAGCCGGTCAGTGTTGCAGCAAGCCGCGCCGGGGCCAGATACATGAACGGGATTGCGGTTAGCAGATAATACATATACGCTG
>JBOGSE010000970.1:0-1521 GCA_050694895.1 bacterium
GTGGCGAGGCGTGCAGGTCGATGCGCATCACGGTGCCTTCGAGAATCGCCGGGGCCGGCTGCGGACGCGGAATCCTGATCGGTGGATCGATGGGTTCGGCCTGGCCCCCCGCTGGAGGGACTCGCACGGCGCTGAAGATGAGGGTCATCAGCACCATGGCCCCGGCACCGTGCTTCACAGCCATTGTCTGATCACCGCCCGCACCTCGGAGGCTCCCCACGCTGCCACCGGTTCCACAGCTCCTCGACCTGCCTGCGCGTCTCCTCGGGTGGCCCAGAGTTATCAACCACCCAGGTGGCCTCCGCCACCTTCTCGCGCAGCGGACGCTGTGCCCGCAGCCTCTGCCGGGCCTCCTCGGGGCCGATCTGGTGGCGGGCCCGCAGGCGTGCTTCCTGGGTGTGCTCATCGACCAGCACGACAACGATTCCGTCGAGGTCGTACGCGTCGGGTGGGGCGACATCGAGGAGCAGGGGGATGTCGAGCACGACCGTTGCGTCGGGGTGCGTTGCGCGGAGCGCCGTGACCTCCCCGGCAATGCGCTGCCGGATACGTGGATGGGTAATCGCGTTCAGGCGGGCGCGCGCGCCGCTCTCCGCGAAAATACGGTCGCCCAGGGCCTTGCGGTCTACCGTCCCATCGGCGCCGAGTACAGAGGGGCCGAACGCCGCCACAATGGTGCGGCGCACGTCGGCGTCGGCTACCACCTCGCGAGCGATGAGATCGGCGTCGATCACATGTGCCCCCAGCTGGCGCAGCATACCCGCAACGAGGCTCTTCCCACTGGCGATCCCGCCTGTTAAGCCGATGACCTTCACGACCAGACGGTCGGGCTCACCCGGCAACCGAGCGCATCTCGGCCCAGGTCGGACCGGACCGGGCATCGGCCACCAGCGGGACGCTCAGCGGAAACGCATCCTGCATGAGTGTCCGAATCGGGCCGGCCAGATCCGCCACCTTGCCCTCGGGGACCTCAAAGAGCAGCTCGTCATGGATGTGCAGGATCATCTGCACGCCGGGCGTGGCCGGCAGCACTTCGCGGGCGATCGCCAGCATCGCGAGCTTGATGATGTCCGCGGTCGATCCTTGAATCGGCGTGTTGATCGCCGTCCGCTCGGCCGCTTCGCGCACCGTCCGGTTGCGGCTCATCAGGTCCGGCAGGTAGCGCCGGCGGCCGAGCACCGTGGCCACAAACCCGTCGCGGCGCGCCTGCTCCACCACACTGAGCATGTATTCGCGGACCTTGGGAAACCGGGCATAGTAGCGATCGATGAACGTGCGCGCCTCCGCCCGGCCGATCGCCAGCTGTGCGGCCAGCCCGTGCTCGCTCATCCCGTACGCCACGCCGAACACGATGGTCTTCGCCCGACGCCGGTGCTCGGTGGTCACCGCCTCGCGCGCCAGGCCGAAGATCTCCGCGGCCGTGACGGTATGGATGTCATCCCCATGGGCGAACGCCTCGACCAGACTCGGATCGCCCGTAATGTGCGCCAGGACCCTGAGATCGATCTGCGAGTAGTCGAC
>JBOGSE010000971.1:0-1020 GCA_050694895.1 bacterium
TCGTCACCGCGGTCACCTTGCCCGCGTCGCCCTCGACGCGGAATCTGACTCCCTGGCCTTCATAGTAGAACATCACACCGCCGCGGCCGACCCCCGACATCCGCTCGGGCATGCCGTACTGCGTCAAGAGGTCTTTGAATGTCGACGCGCCCAGCGAGACGCCTTTGCTGGTGACGTACCGGATGTAGTCGGTGAAGACGAAGTCCACGCCGCCGGTCTCGTCCGCCCGCTTCGTCCATGACACCACCAGGACTTGCCGGTCGGGTTGCGGGTAGACCCAGTAGATGTTCCGACCGCCGTCGCTGCTGCGATCGTTGGAGATCTCGTCGGGCATGCCCAGCCGGTTCAGCACCTGCTGCTGGGTCATGCCCAGTTGAATATCTCCGATCGCGTGCCCTGGGACCACGACCCAGTTTGCGGGCTGGGCTGAGACGGTGAGGACCGCAGCCAGCACCGTGACGAGACCGATCAGGACGCTCCACCACCGCATGCCGAAAGCCCTCCCTTGTGCGGGCATCGTCCGCTGGTGACCGGCCTGGAACGTCACGACTCAAGGCCGCCCGGCGACGACCCGCCCGGGTGCGCTCGCGCACCGTGGTGTCAGTCTACCACCGCGCGGTCAACACCGGGAGTAGCCGCATTGCCGGCAGGTCGCGCACCCGTTTTCGTGGACGAGGGAGGCACCGCAATCAGGGCAGATGCCAATGAACTCCAGCGCGATGTCCGCGGGGCCAGGAGTATCGGCACCGCCGTTGCCACCTGCGACCGGGGCGAGCACCCGCTCTCCGGCAGCCGCCGGTGCGGGGGCTGGGGCGAAGCGAAGGGCCTCCTGACGCACGCGCGGCCCGGGCTCGGGGAGCGCGTCCGCTCGGGGAAACGCCTTGTCGGGCCGAAAGCCGTCGCCGTAGAGCGCCCGCCCCAGGGCAAGCGCCACGGCCTGCGCGATCGTGGTCACACGCACGACCGTGCCATCAGCGGATCGGTCAAACGCCAGCTCCTTGCTCTGCACCCGCCACAGTT
>JBOGSE010000972.1:0-3165 GCA_050694895.1 bacterium
GAACGCCGGCGTGCCACGCTGCCACCGTGGGCTCCCCGTTCACACTTCGACCACTTCTACCGGCTGTGCACCGGGACGCGCGTGCCATCATCGGAAGCCGGCAAAGTCCTGCGTATTGGCGACAGCATCAGCGTCGAGGTGGCTTGACCCGACCATACAAGGCTTGTATCGTTAAGACACGATGGCCAGGACATTCAATATTTCGTTACCAGAAAAACTCGTCAAGGAACTCGATCGTCGCGCCAGGGCCGAAAGCCGTTCGAGGAGCGAAGTCCTCCGCGCTGCGGCCCTAGCATACCTCAACTGGTGGAAAGATTGGCGAGCGCTCCGAGCGTATGGGAGGAAAAAGGCGAGGCGCCTTGGCCTGAAACCGACAGACATCGGACGCTTGATTCGGGAGGTCCGCCAAGATCAATAGACTTTTGCATAGATGCGAGTCGTTCCCGATACCAACGTTCTCATCTCGGCAATCATCTTCGGCGGTCCACCGGAACAGATCGTGCTGCTTGCAAGACAGCAACGCCTCCGGTTTATCATCTCATCCGCAACGCTCGACGAACTCCGCAGAGTGTTGAAACAGAAGTTTCACTTTGCGGACGCAGCAGTGTTCAGGACTGAGCTACTCCTCCGGGAAATTTCTGATGTCATCGATCCTCTCGAAACGATTACCACCATCAAGGACGACCCTTCAGACAACCGCGTCCTCGAGGCCGCGATTGAGGGCAACGCCGATGCCATTGTGTCGGGAGATCGCCATCTCCTTCGCCTCAAGTCCTTCCGTGACATCCCGATTCGGACAGTACGGGAGCTCCTCGAACGGTTGGGCTAGTACGCGGCCAGAGCCCGGATCGCGTCTGCGATCTCGTCCACCTGCGGCTGGAAAGCCGCCTCGAGGGCGGGATTGTGCGGAACGGGCGTGTCCTCACTCGCCAGCCGGGTGACCGGACCGTCCAGCGAATCGAAAGCCTCCTCGGCGATGAGCGCCGCAATCTCTCCGCCGATGCCGCCGGTCCGAGTGGCCTCGTGGACGATGAGGGCCTTGCCGGTCTTGCGCACCGAGCCCAGCACGGCATCCTTATCGAGCGGCTGGAGGCTCCGGAGATCGATAAGCTCCGCCGCGATCCCTTCCGTGGCCACACGCTCGGCCGCCTCGAAACACTTGCGCGCCATCCAGCCATAGGAAAACACCGAGAGCGCCGTGCCCTCTCGGACGAGGCGGGCCCGGCCGATTGGTGTGACGTGATCCCCATCGGGAACCTCTTCCCGCTGGTACCGGTAGAGATGCTTGTGCTCAAAGTACATCACTGGATTCGGATCGCGGATCGCCGCCATCAGCAGACCCTTGGCATCGTCCGCAAACGCGGGTGCGACGACTTTAAGGCCGGGCGTGTGCACGAACCACGCCTCCATGCACTGCGAATGAAACGGGCCCCCTTTCACGTCCCCGCCGTAGGGCATGCGGATCACCATCGGCAGCGGATGGCCCGTGCGCCAGTGGAACTTCGCCGCCATGTTGACGATCTGCGTCATGGCGTCGGTGACAAAGTCGGCGAACTGCAGTTCCACTACCGGACGCATCCCCATAATGGCCGCCCCGATGCCGGCGCCGACGTTGGCGGCCTCGGCCAGCGGCCCGTCGATGACGCGCCACGGCCCAAACTCCTCCAGAAGCCCCTTGGTGATGCCGAACGCTCCGCCGTAGACCGCGATGTCCTCTCCGATCACGAAGATGGTGGGGTCGCGCCGCATTTCGGTCAGCAGCGCATCGCGGATCGCCTCCAGGTAGGTCATCTGTGCCATCGTGCAACGTCCCTCTAGCCCTCGGGGGAGTCCGCGTACACGCCCTCGGTGAATGACTCGGGGGCGGGCTCGGGACTCGCCTCGGCCCAGGTGAGGCCCTCCTCGATTTCGCGCGCGATCCGATCCTGCATCGCGCGGTCCTCTTCGGGTGGGAGCAGTCCGCCTTCGCGGAGGCGGTACTCGAACACCGCGATCGGATCCCGCGCGGCCCACTCCTCCAGGAGCTCCTTCGGCACATACGTGTACCGGTCGGCCTCACTGTGGCCGCGCATCCGCATCGTCTTGCACTCGATCAGCGTAGGCCCCTCGCCCCGCCGCGCGCGGGCGACAGCCTCGCGCGCCGTAGTGAAGACCGCCAGCACGTCATTGCCATCCACATCGATGCCCGGGAGGCCGTACCCGGGCGCCTTATCGACAAAAGCGCGCGCGGCTGTTTGCCGCTCCAGGGGCGTCGAGTACGCGTACTGATTGTTCTCGAGGATCAGCACCACCGGGAGGCGCAGCACGGCGGCGAAGTTCACGCCTTCGTGCCATGCGCCGGTGCTGGTCGCGCCGTCCCCGAAGAACGTCATGACGACCCGGTCCTCGCCTCGCTGCCGGCAGGCGAGCGCCATCCCCGCGGCGACAGGAACCGAGGCCGCCATGTGGCTGATGAACGGGAGGACACCGAGGCTGACGTCCCCCATGTGCATGTTGCCGTCTCTCCCACGGGTCAGGCCGCCTTCCCGATCGAGGAACTGCGCAAACACACGCCGCACAGGTATCCCGCGCATGATGTAGGCGGCAAGATCGCGGTGCATGGGAGCAATCAGGTCATCGGATCCGAGGGCATACGTCGCGCCGACGGTGATGGCCTCGTGCCCCCAGCCGGTGAAGTACGCGCCCGGAATGCGCCCCTGGTAGTACAGTTTGATGCCGCGATCCTCGACGGCCCGCTGGAGGCGCATGTAATAGAGGATTTCGAGTAGCGCATCGGGCGTGAGCGTCTCGCCCGCGGCGGTCGCGACCCGGATTGCATCCATGCGATCACGATTGGGCGACCGTGAGGGATGTCCTGCACGGTAAGGGACTCCTGCGTTTGCAGGCCATTGGCACCAGAAGAACTGAGGGTCCGACCCCAGGGGGACGGCCGCCCTGCGATGAAGAGAGCGGAAACTGGTAGCGCTTTGTGCAATCTGACTCCAACTCTCCTCAGTCGACAGCCTTGACGTCAACTGGCGATGTGGCGACACTCGCGCGCGTACCGACGATCGCGGCGTCGGGGGTGCTCGTGTGGCTGATGCTCGCCCACTTCACAAACGACCTGTATGTCAACTACTTGCCCGCTCTGCTTCCGCTGCTGGCCGACGCGCATCACTTGAGCCT
>JBOGSE010000973.1:0-4737 GCA_050694895.1 bacterium
AACTCGTCCTGCAGGCGGCGAAGATCCGGTACATGTTCGGCGGGACCGCCCGCGTGCCGATGGTGCTGCGCACTCCGGGCGGATCGGGGACCGGCGCGGCCGCGCAGCACTCCGAGAGCCTCGAGGCGTGGTTCGCGCACGTGCCGGGTCTCAAGGTCGTCGCGCCGTCGACGCCGGCCGATGCCGGGGGTCTGCTCCTGGCGAGCATCCGGGACGACAACCCGGTCATCTTTGTCGAGCACAAACTCCTCTATCGCACCCGCGGTGAGGTGCCGGACGCCGTTGAGGCGATCCCCCTCGGCGTTGCCGAGGTGAAGCGCGTCGGGAGTGATGCAACGGTCATCGCCACCTCGGCCATGGTGCCGCGCGCGCTCGCCGCGGCGGAGCGGCTCGCGCAGCACGGGATCAGCGTCGAGGTGGTCGATCCGCGCACGCTGCGGCCGCTCGACGAGTCGACGCTTGCCGCGTCGGTGCGGAAAACGGGACGCGTGGTCATCGTGTATGAAGGCACAAAGACCCTCGGCATCGGTGCGGAGATCGCGGCTCGTCTTGCCGAGAGCGACGCGTTCTTCCATTTGGATGCGCCGATCGTCCGGTTGGGCGGGCAGGAATGTCCCCTTCCCTACAACCGGAGGCTCGAGCGCGCGGCCGTGCCGCAAGAAGACGACATCGTCGCCGGCATCCGGCGGGTACTGGGCCAGCCCGTGGCGGTGTGAGGATGTCAGTGAGCAAGAGATACGACGTCGAACTGTACTGCGGGCGGTGCCGCCGCACCACCGCGCACCTGGTCACGACCGGCACGGGCGGCCTGTCGCGCGTGCTGTGCATTGTCTGCGGCCGCGCCGTCGCCGTGGACACGCTGCGGTTCATGGAGCAGTACGTCGATGGCGTCGTGCGGCGACTGCTGGCCAAGCCCTTCGAGATCACCACCGAGTTCAGACGCAGTCCCAGGGACTTCATCTCCTCGCTGCCGGGGCGCGCGTTCACGAAGCCGTTTCGCGTGGCCGCGGAGCTGCGCGCGACGATGGACATCTTCCGGCCGCGCCGCCGCCGCATCCGTCCTCCGGCGCCGACGCTGCCCTCGGCCCCTGGGGAGCTGCCCGCCGCGGATCGCCACTGCCAGGTCCTCCTCAGCGCCCCGTTGCTCTGGGCGCATGACCCCGCCGAGATCGTGGATGTCGCGCACGATCTCGGCTACGACGGCGTAGAGTTCTGGGCGTATCAGTTGCGGCGCGAGAGGACCGATCCGGTCGCGCTGGGCGCGCAGGCGCGAAAGCAGGGTCTGGCCCTCACGCTGCACGCCTTGAGCTGGGATCTCAACCCGGCGTCCCGGATCGACTCGATTCGCACGGCGTCGCTCGAGGCGCTCCACGAGTCCGTGGAGCTGGCTTCGCGCCTCGGGGCGCGGATGGTGATCGTGCACCCGGGGCACACGACCGATCCGCACGACGACGCCGAGATCTACTGGCCGGGCCAGGTCGCGGCGATCCGGGAAGTGGCCGATCACGCTGCCGAGCACGGGCAGCAGGTGGCCGTCGAGCACATGGAGCCGCGGCAGGGCGAATACGTCATTACCCCTGAGGATGTCAACCGTCTCATGCGCGAGGCGGACCGCCCCAACGTGGGGACGGTGCTCGATGTCGCGCACATCCCCTGGGGTGAGGACGAGCCGGCGTTCCTGTCGCGCCTGGAGCGCCTGACGCATGTGCACTTTAGCGATGCGGATGAGACCCGGCTGCACCTGCCCCTGGGCCAGGGGGGGCGTGATCTCGCCCGGGTCCTGGCAGGGCTGCACGGGTTTAGGGGCGCGATCGCGCTCGAAGGGTTTTCCGCGGCCGCCGGTACGGATCTGGCCCGCTGGAACAAGGCGCAGTTCGAGGAGCTGTGGCGGGAGTCGAGCGTCGAGAAGCGCGCCGGTCTGACGGCGATCGAGTCCCCGCGGTGAATCGTCATCGAGAATGGTGGGCGTAGTATTTCCCGCTATACTGAGAGTGCCATGTTGGAGCCGGAGGGAACTCGCATGAGGATCGCAGGTTTGCTCGTTGCGCTTGCGCTGGTGGTCATGATCGCTTCGGCGCCGCTCGGCGCCGGCCCGGCCCCCAGCGGGACCATCACGCTGTACACGTCCGAGTCGGACGACGACGTCAACCTGCTCACTCAGGACTTCATGCGGCGCAATCCCACGGTGCGGATCAACGTCTTTCGCGCCGGCTCGGGACCGGTCGTCGCCAAGCTGCAGGCCGAGATGCAGGGCGGGAAGATCCAGGCCGACGTCATCTGGTTCGCCGACATCGCGTTCTTCCAGGACCTGGCGCGGAAAGATCTGCTGGCAGCCTATAGTCCGCCGGCGGGCCAGCGGATCTCACGCCAGTTCCACTATGAGGGAAATCGGTTTCACGAGGTGCGATTGATCTTCAACGTGGTCGCGTACAATACGGCCCGCCTTCGCGGCGCCCGGCCGTCCAGCTGGTGGGACCTCACGCAGCCTGAATACCGCGGTCGCGTGGGGATGCCGAGCCCATTTGTCTCGGGCGCGGCGTTCTCGCATGTGGGCACGTTCGCCAGCATGCGCGAGTTCGGGTGGGAGTTTTACCGCAAATTGAAGGACAACAATACGGTCATCCTGCGCAGCAATGGCGATGTCATCCAGAAGCTCGCGTCGGGGGAGATCGTCCTGGCCCAGGTGGTCGACTTCTTCGTGCGGGCGTTGAGAGCCCAGGGCTCGCCGGTATCGCATGTCTGGCCCTCCGAGGGCGCGGTGCTGGTGCCGACGCCGGTGGCGATCATCAAGGGGACCCCCAACGAGGAGGCGGCACGCACCTGGATCAACTACCTGTATTCGCCGGAGGCGCAGCGGCTGTTCGTGCAGCGGTCCTACATCCCGGTCGTGCCGGATATCGCGACACCGCCGGGGACGCCCGACGTGAGTGAGCTCAAGGTCATCCAGACGAATCTTCCTTATATTGAGCGGAACCGGGAGGAGATCAAGAAGACCTTCTCCGACATCTTCGGCGTCCAGTAGGCGAACGGTTCCGTGAGCACGGCCCGCGCGGCGCTGGCGCCTGCCTTCGCCGCTGCGTTCGGCGCCCTTCTGCTCGTGCTGGTAGTCTATCCTTCCGCCGTGCTCGTCCTGCAGTCGCTTTTCGTCGAGGGCCGCCTGTCGCTTGGGCACTACGTTCGTATTGCCCGCGACCCATCCACCTATCGCGTCCTGGCGAACAGCCTGTCCGTGGCACTGTGGGCAACCGCAGGTGGAACGGCAATTGGCGTCGCGCTCGGCTGGCTCGTCAGCCGCACCGATCTGCCCGGCCGGCGCGTGTGGCGCACGCTGGTCCTGCTCCCGTACATGATTCCTCCGTTCATCGGTGCCATGGCGTGGGTGTATCTGCTGAGCCCCGTAGGTTACCTCAACCAGGCGTGGATGGCCCTGACCGGCTCCCCTAATCCGTTCTTCGTCATTTACGGCCAGACCGGGATCATCCTGGTGCTCATGCTCTACGGCTACCCGATTGTCTATCTGGCCGCGCTTGGCGTGCTGGAGCGCATGGATTCCTCGCTCGAGGAGGCCGCCCGAATGGCAGGCGCGGGATCGGCCCGGGCGCTGCGGGATGTGACGCTGCCGCTCATGCTGCCGGGCATTCTCGCCGGCGCGCTGCTGCTATTGATGTCATCGCTGGCGAACTTCGGCATCCCGGCCATTATCGGATTTCCCGCCCGGTACTTCGTACTGACGACAAAGATCTATGCGACGATTCTCAACTTTGATCTGCGGGACAACCTGCGCGTGGCGGCCGCGCTCTCGATGTGGCTTGTGATCGTGGCCGCGGTCGTGCTGCGGTTACAGCGGACGCTGCTCGGGCGGCGGCGTTTCACCGTGATAGGCGGCCAACCCGGTCCGCGGCGCCTGATCTCACTCGGCGCATGGCGCTATCCGGCGGCCGCCGCGCTCGCGGTATTTGTGCTCGTCAGCGTGGTCTTGCCGATCGCTGCGATCGTGTTGACGTCGCTGATCCGAGCGTACGGCCTTCCGCCGACCTTCGCCAACCTCACGCTCCAGCACTATGCCACGGCGCTGCTGGGCGTGCCAAAGGTGCACCGCGCGATCGTGAACAGCCTGGGCCTGGCCGCGGCCGCGTCTACGATCATCGTCGTCCTGGCCGCGGGCATCGGATACATGCTGACGCGCGCGCGCATCCGGGGCGGGGCGTTTCTCGAACTACTGCTCACGATTCCGTACGCGGTTCCAGGCACCGTGGTCGCGCTGGCGATGATCCTGGCGTGGGTGCGGCCTGTGCCGTTCCTTGGGATCCGGCTCTACAACACGATCTGGATCCTGCTGCTCGCGTACGTGGCCCGCTTCCTCGTCTTCGGCGTCAGGACGGTCATGGCCGGCGTTGCCCAGGTGCACGAGTCGCTGGAGGAGGCCGCCCGCATCAGTGGAGCCTCCCGGGCTGCAGCGTTTCGGGACATCGTGCTCCCGATCATCCGGCCGAGTCTGGTGGCCGGGTGGTTCCTGACGTTCATCCCTGCCGTGGCCGAACTGACCCTATCGATTCTGCTCTTCTCGGTGGGGAATGAGACGATCGGCGTCGTAGTGTTCGGTCTGCACGATGAAGGGAAGATCGCACTCTCGGCGGCCGTGGCGGTGATCGTGACGGCGGCTCTGCTGGTGATCAACCTCTTGTCGCGGACGTTCTTGCGGAGCGAGGCCGGTCTGTGAGGATTGGAGCGTATCAC
>JBOGSE010000974.1:0-1717 GCA_050694895.1 bacterium
GTGACGAATCCCGAACGGTCCGCGGTGACGGGCAGGAAGTCTGCGTGAATCTCGCCCTGCACCCGCGCGGCCTCTTTGCCCCAGGCTTCTATGCCGAAGAGCTCGCGGCGCACGGTCACCTGCCGGACCTTGACCTCCACGCCGAGAGTGAGCGTCGATGCCTGGTGCGCCGGCACGATGACGATCTCGCCGTGAATGGGGCCGAACGGCGTGCCCTCTAACACGGGGATGCGATGCCCGGCCAGCATTGTGGGTAGCACGCGGCGGCCGTTGAGGAAGACGCGGAACTCGGGCGCCCGCAGCGGGACGCTCTCCATGAGCCGCCGCTCCACTTCGGCCGGATCGAACACCCGGATCAGCCGGGCCAGCGTGACGGTGGTGCCGTTGTCGCGGGCCTGATCGGGCGGCAGTACCCGCAGCGGAAGATCCCAGCGGTCACCGGCCCGATCCCATTCCTGCTTGTCGAAGACGACCTCAGCGGCGAACGCGCCCTGCTGGGTGCGGACGGTGAAGCGCTCGCACGCCGAGAGCGTGGCGAACTTGCCGATCCCGAACTGGCCGATGCGCGGCCGCCCGAAGCGCGGCGATAGTGGGTGCAGCCGCTTGTCCGGTGTGCCGATGGTGAAGTACTCGCGCAGACCTTCCAGGTCCATCCCGAGGCCGTTGTCGGCGACCTGCACCATCTCGTCGGTGACGGTCACATGCACCTCGGTGGCGTCGGCGTCGTAGGCGTTGTTCACCAGTTCACGGATCAACTCGACGCTCTCGGCATACAGCCGCTCGCCGATGGTGATCAGATGACTCTTGTCGACCCGGATCGGTAGGGTGGCAGTTTCTTCCATGGCGTAAGGGGGTTTCGGGTCAGGGAGGCCGACATCCTGGAGAGCCCGCGTCAATGGAGCGTGGCCCGACGCCGAAGCCTCAAACCGCACCAGCACTTCTCCTGTAAGAGTCATTTCCGGATCCGATGAGTATGATTGGACATGGTAGAATTTGGTCACGAACAAGGAGGCAGGACGTGGCGATTAGCCTCAAACTTGCCGCTGCTCCAAGCGACGAGGAGGTCCTCGAAATCTCCGCGCGCAACCCCGGCTATCAATTCGAGCGCAGTGCTGGCGGCGAGCTCATCGTGACGCCCACCGGCACCGAGGCGGGCCGGCAGGAGGGCGAAGTCTTTGGACAGCTCTATCAATGGGCCAAGGCGGACGGGCGCGGGGTAGCGTTCGGACCGTCAACGGGGTTCCACATGCCCGATGGCGCGCTTCTCTCGCCGGACGCGTCCTGGGTGCGCCGGGATCGCTGGCAGGCGCTCACCGCCAGCCAGCAACAGGATTATGCGCCTTTGTGCCCCGATGCGGTCTTTGAGGTCGCCTCTCCGAGCGACTCGCTGGCACATCTACGGAGGAAGATGCGGTCCTACCTCGCCAACGGCACCCGGCTCGCGGTGCTGGTCGACCCCAATCGCCGCGCGGTAGAGATCTATGTGCCGGACCGAGACCCTAAGGTTCTTGATTCAGCCCGGGCGGTTTCATTAGATCCTGTCCTCCCCGGATTCACCCTCGACCTCGAACCCATTTTCTCGTAAGCGTCTCCCCACAAACGACCAGCCCCTGAGCCGATGAGACTCATGGGACATGCTAGAATCTGGTCACGCTGGATCTGGAGGCGCACCGTGGCGATTAGCCTCAAACTCGCCGCTCCCCCGACCGACGAGGAG
>JBOGSE010000975.1:0-6481 GCA_050694895.1 bacterium
CGGAAAGCGCGGCACGGTGGTCATCCCCGCAGACCTCCGCCGCAGGTACGGAATCGGCGAAGGGTCCCTTGTTGTTGCAGAAGCGCAGCCCGATGGGATTCTGATCAGACCCGCGGTTGCGGTTCCAATAGAAATGTACACGCCGGAACGAAAGGCGGAATTCTTGCTCTCTAACGCGCTTGATGCCGCAGGGTATGCATGGGCGGTCAAACAGGTCAAAGCCTTGGGGCTCGACCCCAAGCGTATCCCGCACCGACGTCCACGTCGAACTTGAGACGTGCGGGTCTTCCTGGACGCCAACGTTCTGTTCTCGGCCGCCTACGGGAGCCCGAGGCTGGAAACCCTGTGGAGTGTGGCGACAGCGGGCGGGAACGAATTGCTCGTCTCGGCGCACGTGGTCGAGGAGGCGAGAAGGAACCTGACCAACCCCCACCATCTGGCCCGCCTTGACGCTCTGATCGGGCAAACAGCGCTTGTCGCTTCAGCTCCGCCTGATCTTGCGTGCCCGATCGACTTGCCACCAGGGGACCGAGAAGCCTTCATGGCCGCTCTCGCCGCCCGCGCTACGCATTTTCTCACGGGAGACACGACGCACTTCGGCCATTACTACGGCCAGTCGGTTGGCGGCGTCCTCATCCAAACGCCTGGCGTATTTCTGCTGAGGCGAAAGAGAGGCTGAAGGGCGAAGAGCGAGACCCGCCGAAATGGCACACCATTCCATGGACGTTGTAGATACCAACCAGCACGACATCCTCATCATCGGCGGCGGGGGCGCGGGGCTGCGGGCGGCCATCGCCGCGGCCGAGGCGAATCCGCGCCTGAGCATCGCCGTTCTCTCCAAAGTGTACCCGATGCGCAGCCACACGGTGTCGGCCGAAGGCGGCGCTGCCGCGGTCATCAAGTCCGGCGACAGCCTCGATGGCCACATGGAAGACACGATCACGGGGTCGGACTGGCTGGCGGACCAGGACGCCGTCGAGGCGTTCGTCAGAGAATGCCCCGCCGAGATGATTCGGATGGAGCACTGGGGCTGCCCGTGGAGTAGCGTGACCGACGGCAGCGTGGCGGTGCGGGCGTTCGGCGTCATGAAGATCGAGCGCAACTGGTTCGCCGCCGACAAAACCGGCTTCCACATGCTGCATACGCTGTTCCAGACTTCACTGAAGTTTCCGCTGACGCGGTATGACGAGTGGTGTGCCACGAAACTCCTGGTGGCCGATGGGCGCTGCCAGGGCGCCGTCGCCATCGACCTGAGCACGGGCCGCGTGCAGATGATCGCGGCCAGGGCGGTGATCCTCTGCACAGGCGGGGCCGGCCGCGTCTTCCCGTTCACCACAAATGCGGCAATCTGCACCGGCGATGGCATGGCGCTTGCGTATAGGGCCGGTGCGCCGCTAAAGGACATGGAGTTCGTGCAGTACCATCCGACGGGCCTCCCGTTCACCGGGATTCTCATCACCGAGGCCGCGCGCTCCGAAGGTGGCATTCTCATCAACAAAGACGGTTACCGCTATCTGCAGGACTATGGCCTGGGCCCGCCCGAGCCGTGGCCGCGTCTGCGCGCCATGGAGATGGGGCCGCGGGACAGAGTCTCCCAGGCCTTCGTGAAGGAGGTCGAGAAGGGCCGCACCGTCAAGGGGCCCTACGGCGACGTGGTGCACCTCGATGTCCGGCACCTGGGCGAGAAGAAGATCAACGAGAGAATCCCGTTCGTGCGCGAGCTTGCCAAGCTCTACGCCGGCATCGATCCCGTGCACGAACTCATCCCGGTGCGGCCGGTCGTGCACTACATGATGGGCGGCATCCATACCGACGCGCACGGGGCGACTCCGGTCGCGGGCCTCTATGCAGCCGGCGAGTGCGCCTGCGTCAGCATCAACGGCGCCAACCGCCTCGGGTCGAACTCGCTGCCCGAGCTGCTGGTCTTCGGCGGCCGGGCAGGCAGAGCGGCGGCGGCGTTTGCGCAAGAGCACATGACTCTCAACCGGCCGGCCCTGATCACCCAGGTCCTCGACGAGGAGTACCGGATCTCAAGGGACTTCCTCCGCAAGGAGGGCGGCACGGAGCGCATCGCGGCCCTGCGAGAAGAGATGACCCGAACCATGGAGAGCGGATGTGGGATCTACCGGGATGAAGCCTCGCTCCGCGCGACATGTGATGAGCTGGCCCGGCTCCGCGAGCGCTTTGCGCGCGTCTCGCTCGATGATCGATCACTCGGCTACAACACCGAGCTGACCGCCGCGCTGGAACTCGATTTCATGCTCGACGTAGCGGAGACCGTGGCGCATTCGGCGTTGGCCCGCACCGAGTCGCGCGGCTCGCACCAGCGGACCGACCACCCTCGGCGTGACGACGGGCGCTTCCTCAAACACACCCTGGCACATCGAACCGGCGGCGCGCCACGGATTGACTATCTCGACGTCGTCATCACGCGCTGGCCGCCCGCCGAGCGCGTCTACGGAGGCCGGGCATGAGCTCGCCGACAATCAGGCTGGACGTCCTGCGCTACCGCCCCGGGCGCGACGAAGCGCCCGTCTTTCAGCCCTACGAGGTTCCCTACCGCGAGGACTGGGTGGTCCTGGACGCCCTCAACTACATTAAGGATCAGATGGACGGCACGCTGACCTATCGCTGGTCGTGCCGGATGGGCGTCTGCGGATCGTGCGGCATGATGATCAACGGCGTCCCCAGGCTGAGCTGCGCGGCGTTCCTCAAAGACTACTATCCGTCGGCCGTGCGCGTCGAACCGCTGGCCAACTTCCCGATCGCGCGCGATCTGGTCATCGTACTGGACGACTTCATGAAGAAACTCTCGGCCATCAAGCCGTGGATCATCCGCGACGAGGAGCGACCGACCACCGAGGGGGAGTACCGTCAGACGCCGGCCGAGCTGTACCGGTACAAACAATTCAGCATGTGCATCAATTGCATGCTCTGCTACGCCGCCTGCCCGGTCTATGCCCTGGAGCCCCGCTTCGTGGGGCCGGCCGCGATCGCGCTCGCGGCCCGGTACAATCTCGACTCCCGCGACCAGGGCCGCGATCAGCGCGAGGAGATCGTCGCAGGCCCCGATGGCATCTGGGACTGCACGTTCGTCGGAGAGTGCACCACGGTCTGTCCAAAGGATGTGGATCCCGCCGGGGCCATCCAGCAGAGCAAGGTCTCCAGCGCCGTGCACTGGATGAAGAACGTCGTCCTGCCGTGGGGAAGGCGATGAGCCCCTATCAGCGCCCGGTCCGCTTCACCTGGTGGCTTGGGAATCGCGCATACACGCTCTTCGTCATCCGCGAGCTGACGAGCGTCTTCATCGCGGCGTACGCGGTGCTCCTCCTGCTCTTGCTACGCAGCCTCTCGGCGGGGCGCGAGGCCTACGCGGCCTATCTCCAGTTCCTGACCGCGCCCGGCATGATCATTTTCAACCTCGTCGCGCTGGCGGCGGCCGTCTTCCACGCGGTGACCTGGTTCGACCTGGCCCCCAAGGGCATCGCGGTACGCATGGGCGACCGCCCGCTGCCCGGACGGATCATCGTTGCCGCGAACTACGCGGCCTGGATCGTAGTCTCGGCCATGATCGCCTGGATCGTCCTGGGAGTCTGACGTGCGGTCGATCAAACCCCTGTGGTGGTTGCTCTTCGCGGCGGGAGGGACCGTCGCCGCCTTCGTGGTGCCCGTGCACGTCGCGTTGCTTGGAATCGCGCTCCCCGCCGGCCTGGCGCCAGACGCCTTCGCGTATGACCGCATGCTGGCGCTCGTCTCGCATCCCCTGACCCGTTTGTACCTGTTCGTTGCGATCTCGCTATCGCTCTTCCACTGGGCGCATAGGTTTCTCTACACGCTGGCGGAGGGTCTCCATCTGAAAACCGCCTGGCTGCCCCTACCCGTCGCGTGTTATGGGAGTGCGATCGTCGGCATGGTCCTCACCGCGATTATTCTTGCAGGGTTGTGAAGACGCCGCCGGACGGGGTCGAACACGGTGTGAGGGTCTGCCGGAGGAGGCAGCAACATGCTTCGTGTCATCCACGCGTATACCATCAAACCGGGTGTGGACGAGCCGTCCTTCGTTGAATGGCTCGACGGCAGGCTGGATGAGGTCACGCGACGGTTCGGATGCGTCGGTCGGAAGACCTGGGTGTTCCTCGACGGATTTGAAGGGACCTACGACCGCCAGCGGCCGGTGCGCCGCCCCCGGTATCTGAACGAGGCGTTCTGGGTCGGCGAGGAAGCGGCCAACAACTTCCGCACGTGGCTCCTCTCACCCGAAGGCGCCGACCTCCGCACGCGCTGGTTCAACTCGATCACCGATCACACCGTGTTGCGCTACGTCGACTACGAACGGTCGCCCGTCGTCACGGATGATTGAACACACCTTCGACGCCGTCATCGTCGGCGCCGGGGGGGCCGGTCTACGCGCCGCGGTGGAGCTCGCGGGCCACAACGTCGCCGTGGTGAGCAAGCTCTATCCGCCGCGGTCGCATACGGGCGCCGCTCAGGGCGGTATCGGGGCGGCGCTGGGAAACCTGGAAGAGGATCATCCCGAATGGCACACGTTCGACACCATCAAGGGCGGCGACTATCTCGTCGATCAGGACGCCGCGGAATTCATGTGCCAGGAAGCGGTGGAGACGGTGTACGAGCTGGAACACTGGGGCCTGCCGTTTGACCGCACGCCCGACGGCCTGATCTCGCAACGGCGCTTCGGCGGACATACGCGCAACTTCGGCGAAGGCCCGGTCCGGCGCGCCTGTCATGCCGCCGACCGCACCGGCCACATGATCCTGCAAACGCTCTATCAGCAGTGCATCCGCAAGGGCATCCGGTTCTTCGACGAATTCCAGATGCTCGATCTGTTGCTCGAGGACGGGCGTTGCGCCGGCCTCGTGGCCTACGAGATCGACACCGGAGAACTCCACACGTTTCATGCGAAGGCCGTGCTGCTGTCCACCGGTGGGTTCGGACGAATCTTCAAGGTCACGAGCAACGCGCATGCTCTGACCGGCGATGGCGTGGCGATCCCCTGGCGCCGGGGCATCCCCCTGGAAGACATGGAGTTCTTCCAGTTTCATCCGACCGGGATTTACAGGCTCGGGATCCTGCTCTCCGAGGCGGCGCGCGGCGAAGGCGCGTTCTTCGTCAACGGGGTGGGCGAACGGTTCATGGAGCGCTATTCGCCCACGCTGAAGGACCTCGCGCCTCGGGACATCTGCTCGCGCTGCATCTACCTTGAGGTGCGCGAGGGCCGCGGCATCGGCGGCAGGGACTACGTCTACCTCGACTTCCGGCATCTGGGAAAAATGGTCATCGACGAGAAGCTCCCCGACATCACCGAGTTCGCTCGTGTGTATCTCGGCGTCGACCCGATCCACGAGCCGGTGCCGGTGCAACCCACGGCGCACTATGCGATGGGCGGTGTGCCAACCAACAATGACGGGCAGGTCATCGCAGACGAGCGCAACACGCCCGTGGAAGGGCTCTACGCGGCCGGTGAGTGCGCGTGCGTCTCGGTGCACGGGGCCAATCGTCTGGGGACGAACTCGCTCGTCGACATCCTGGTGTTCGGCCGGCGGGCGGGACGCCACATGGCTCGGTACGTCCGCGACGCCGCCCTGGTAGCGGCGCCGGGCAACCCGGACTCGGCGGTCGCCGCGGAGGTCAAGGCACTGCTTGCCCGCAGCGAGGGCGAGGCCGTCGCGCCCATCCGCGATGCCCTGCAACAGGAGATGATGACGAACGCGTCGGTGTTCCGGACCGCCGATGGTCTACGTCACGCGCTGGAGACCGTTCGCGCTCTTCAGGAGCGCTACCGGCGCGCGAAGATTGACGACCGAGGCCGGCGCTTCAATACCGACCTCCTCGAGGCGCTTGAACTGGGATTCATGCTCGACCTGGCCGAGGCCACCGCTGCCAGCGCCCTCAACCGGACCGAGAGCCGCGGCGCGCATTCCCGCGAGGATTTTCCGAAGCGCGACGACGCACACTGGCTCAAGCATACGCTGATCTACAGGCGGCCGGGCGGTGGGCTCGACTTCCGCTACAAGCCGGTCGTCATCACCCGCTTTCAGCCGAAGGAACGGACGTATTAGGCTCACCTCCCCGGAAGCCGCCGTCCCGCGGCCGATGAATCGAGTGGAATGTTATACTCGTGACATGACGCCCGAAATCCATGCCCCTGTGTCTGTTGAGGCGTTCTGGGATCTCTCCCGAGATCTGCAGTGGTCCGAGCTGGTGGCCGGTCAGGTCGTCGAGTTGACGCCCCCAGGTTTCCGCCACGGAGCGATCGTTCTCGCCGTGGCGCAACGCCTCCGTGAACACGTCACGAGCCAGCGCCTGGGCATCGTCACGAACGAAGCGGGGTTCATCCTCAGCAGGGACCCTCCCACGGTTCGCGCCCCCGATGTAAGCGTCGTGTTAACGGCGCGTCTGCCCACGCCGATTCCGACCCGCTTCTTCCCTGGACCGCCCGATCTAGCAATCGAGGTCCTAT
>JBOGSE010000976.1:0-1258 GCA_050694895.1 bacterium
TTGGCGCCCGCATCGCGCAGGAGCTTTGACGCGATGCTGCCGACGTTGCCGAAGCCCTGCACGGCGACGGTCGCGCCTTCAAGCGGCACGCCGGCGTACTTGCACGCCTCCTGCGTGACGAACATGACGCCGCGTCCGGTTGCCTCGTAACGGCCGCTGCTGCCGCCGATCGTCACTGGCTTACCGGTGACGACGGCGGGGACCGAGTGTCCGTGCATCATGCTGTAGGTGTCCATGATCCAGGCCATGATCTGCGCATTGGTGCCCATGTCGGGCGCGGGCACGTCTTCATCGGGGCCGATGAGCAGCCCGATCTCGGCGGCGAACCGTCGTGTCATGCGCTCGAGCTCGCCGGCGCTCAAAGCGCCCGGGTCGACGATCACGCCGCCTTTCGCGCCACCGTACGGCAGGCCGGCGACAGCGCACTTCCACGTCATCCACATGGCGAGCGCGCGCACTTCATCGAGCGAGACGTGCTCGCTGTAACGCAGGCCGCCCTTCACCGGCCCGCGCGCTTCGTTGTGATGCACGCGATAGCCGGTGAAGACGCGGATGGAGCCATCGTCCATCTTCACCGGGAAGTTCACCGTGAACTCGCGCTTGCAGTGGCGCAGGACGTCACGCATGCCGGGATCGAGACCGATACGTTCTGCCACGGCGTCGAGCTGTGCGATCGCGGTGTCGAAGGGATTCTCCGCTGACGGGCGCGCGGCCGGCGCGTTTACCATGCTGTGTGCGGCCACCCTTATAGCCTACAAGATTCTCTGTGTACCACAAGGCCTAAGAAACTGTTTTTTTTAACCCAAACCGATATCCCATCCCATCCGGTTCAGCCCCCTGAGCCGACCCTCCCGCTTGGCCTTTACTCGTGCGAGACGCCAAAACCCCCGAAACTTGGCGCCCTCGGGCCAAGGTGGCCGCTACAACCACGGCCTGCCCCGGAGAAGGGGGCGGGCACGCAGGTACGCCCACTACATCATTAGCTGGTCCGCCGGAGATTGGCATTCTAGGTCGCGGCTGAAGCCGCGCCCCCTAGGTGTGCCGAGGATCCCGACAAAAGAGCACCGGTTCGCGAATTCCCCATCGCGCCCGATGTCGTATCCTTGAGAGACGGGCGACCTGGGCGTCGCGCCGCCTCAACTCATGGAAACTCCGGCGAACCAGCACCTTCCCATCCAGCTCACGTGGCCCAAGAAGCTGCTGCTTCTGGGCTTCGGTTTTTTTCTCACCGGCGCGGTGATGGAAATCGGCCTCCGCG
>JBOGSE010000977.1:0-3058 GCA_050694895.1 bacterium
TCGCGCCGTTGGAGCGCGCGGTCGTGCCCTTTCCCCGGATCTCGTACGATGACGCGCTTCGTCTGCTGGCCGAGAAAGGGAAGCCCATGACCTGGGGCGACGATCTGGGCGGCGATGAGGAGACCGCCGTCTCAGGGCACTTCGACCGGCCGGTGTTCGTCCACCGCTATCCCACGCAGTGCAAGGCCTTTTACATGCAGCCCGATCCCGCGCGGCCCGAGGTCGTGCTGGGGGCCGACCTGCTGGCGTCCGAAGGCTACGGCGAGATCATCGGCGGGGGCCAGCGTATCCACGATCTCGCGCTGCTCGAACAGCGTCTGGCCGAGCACAACCTCCCCAAGGAGACGTACCGATGGTATCTCGACCTCCGGCGCTACGGGTCGGTACCGCACTCGGGGTTCGGCATTGGCATCGAGCGCACGGTCGCCTGGATCTGCGGGATCGAGCATGTACGCGAGGCCATACCATTCCCTCGGCTGCTCAACCGGCTGTATCCGTGAGGACGCCCGGCTTCGGTCGATGAAACGAAGTGGGGCGGGAATCGCTCCCCGCCCCAGACACTACCGCGTGCCCGAGCCCTACGGCTCGGGCGTTGTCAGCACGCGTACGGGCGGCGAAAATGTGTGGCTTTCGAAGTGCGCCGGGTTGAGAGGATCGCCCAGCGCCTTCAGGATCGTCATCCGCACCCTGTAGAAGCCGTCCGGGACGAGTTTCCCATCGGGGCCCCGTCCATCCCAGCCAAGGACGAAGAACGAGCTGCGCGAGCTGTTCCTGGGCAGGAAGTCCTGCCGGAAGACCTGGCCGATAGGCAGGCCAATGGGATGAGTAAAGACCTCGAGCACGAAGCGCTGTGCCTGGTGGTCGAGGTGGAAGAAGATGAACAGCGGCTCTTCCTTCGGGTTGAAGGTCACGTCTGGCGCCGCTGGCGGCACGCACTGGCCATCATTGAACGGTAGCGACCGCACAATCGCCAGGCACGGCACCCGCCCGTTTGTCGTGGGCACGAGCGCGGGGATCGACTGGTAGTCGCCCTTGAACCCGGCGTAGGGGACGCGGATCGGCACCGCGTGCGCGCCTTCGCGAGCGGTCATGACGATGTAGCCGCCGTAGAGGCTGAGGTTGGCCAGGCCAACGTTCGTCGTGATCGTCACATCAAAGGACCGGCTGCTGTGCGCCGGGACGAGCACGCTGGGAGCGCTGAAACCGACGGTCGCCGGTAGGTTGAAGAAGGCCGGGACAAACGTGTTCGGTCCCGTCGCCAGAGCGGCCCGATGCGAGAGGTCGAAGGTCAGGTCGTGGTTCTCACCGTTGTGGATCGTCAATCGCCGGGTCACCGACCCGGACGGAGCGCTTTCACCCAGGGCCAGCTTGGCCGGGGTAACGAGCCGCTGCGTCTTGCGGATGGATTGCGCAATGCTCAGCAATCCTGCGCCCTGTCGGTGGACGTTGTCCAGGAACCCTAGAGCGGGATTTCCAAACCAGAGGATCGGATTTGCGTAGTTCATCAACAGGTCGCGAACGTGCTCGGTCGGATAGCCGGGCGCGAACTCCAGCAGCAGCGCCACCGAGCCTGCAACGTGCGGTGAGGACATCGACGTGCCGCTGATTGTCCGATATGCTCCCAACTCGAGCGGATAGGTTGACCGGATCAGCCCGCCGGGTGCAGTGATATCCGGCTTGACCGCCAGGTCCGGACTGAGGCCGTACGAGGTGAACGACGACGACAGGCCGCCGGTCGGATTGGGCGCGTTGACGCGGACGTTCGTCCAGGTGACCGTGACCGGCGCTGCCAGGCCCCTGATCGCCGTGCCGTCGGCCTGGGAGATGCCGACCCCGAAGATGGCGCGCGGCACGACTCCTCCGCCGGAGAACAGGCCAGGGACGTTATTGTGGATGATCGCGCCGACGGCGCCGGCGGCGAACGCCCGCTGGTACTTCTCGTTGAACGTGCAGACACCGCGCTCGATCAGCGCGACCTTTCCAGCCGGATTCACGAGGTAGGGATCGAACGGGTCCAGGCATCCACGACCGACGAAGACCACCTCCGCGGAGGTGCCGCTGGTCGGCGGATCGGGCGTCGTGGCCAGCGGGATGTACGGGACTTGCCTGCCGCCCGGGTTGGCGTTGAACGTCAGCGCGTTGATGTGCGAGTTGTCCACCGAGCCAACGCCGATGACCTTGCTCCCGAGGCCCGGGGAGCCCCCGGAGTAGAGTCCCTCGGTGCCGCTGTTGCCGAACGACGCGACGACGACAACCCCATTCTCAACGAGGATGTCGCTCGCAACCGACGTCGGGTGCGCCGGCCACTGGCGGGCCGAGCCGATGCTCATGTTCAGGACGTCCATGCCGTCGGCCAGGATCATCTCCATGGCGGCGATCATGATGTCGGAGAACGTCGAGCCGTCGCAGCCAAAGACTCTGTAGGCGCCGAACTGCACGTGAGGCGCCACGCCGGTGGCCCCACCGGGGCTCGCGGCCCGGGCCCCGACGATGCCGGACACGTGCGTGCCGTGCCCGTTGCAGTCATCGGGATCGGGGTCGGGATGTGGAATCTGTTGCGCCGGGGAGCCGCCGGCATCGAAGGCGTCGCCGACGAAGTCAAACCCGGTGATGACGCGCTCGGTGGGGAACGGGCCTGGTCCGCCGAGGTCGGGGTGGTCGTAGTCTATGCCGGTGTCCATCACCGCGACTTTGATGCCGAACCCGCTCAGGCCCAACTCGGACTGCACGACATCGGCGCCGGTCATCGCCAGGGCCGTCTGAAGTTGGGGGTCGCTCGTCGAGGTTGTCGTCGGCGGGAGCGAGTGCCTGAGCACCGGAAACACCCCTCGCACGCCGGCCACCCGGGCGAGGGTGGTGATCTGCGCGGGCGATGCGTCGACCGAGAGGCCGTTGAACAGCGTGTGGAACGATTGGCGCTCTTTGTACGTTGCGCCGGCCGCGCTGGCGTTGCGCCGGAAGTCCTGGCGTTCCCTGGCCAGCCGGGCCAGCTGACCGGCGACCGCGCCGGCAGGCGTTCCGGCCCTGAGCGCGGCAATGGGCGCACTCTGGAACTGGA
>JBOGSE010000978.1:0-1725 GCA_050694895.1 bacterium
GCCCGACACTCCGCGACATCACATAGAGGATGGACGGCCCCGGCGTCACGTTGAGCGCCAAGGCAGCAGCCATGAATACGATGATGGTCTCAATGGTCGGCATCCCTTCTCCTCGTGCCTTCTGTTACCTAACGCCCGCGCATGAGCTGCAGGCGCAGGCTCACACTTGAGCTAATGAACGTTCCGCAGCAACGCTGCGGACCGACGCCCAGCGTCAGCGATCGTCGGGGCCGCCGCCTGCCAGCTCCATGCGCTTGTTCGACCGTCACGCACGCTCAGTGGGGCCGGAGTAGCCGCGTCAGCACGCGGTCCAATGCTGCGGCGAACGCCTGCTTGGCCCGTGCGTCGTAGGGTGGAGGGCCGCTGGTCACTTCCCCGGCCGCGCGCAGCTGGTCCATGAAGTCCCGGACCGACAGCCTCTCCCCGATCGATTCGGGCGTGTGCTCGTCGCCGCGGGGATCCAGCACGGCGACCTGCTTCGGCACCAGCACCGCCGCCAGGGGAATGTCCTGGGTAACGACCAGGTCGCCGGGTTCAGCGTGGGCGGCGATATACTGGTCGGCCACATCGGCGCCGCCCTGGACCCGGATCACCGTGACCAGGAGATTGCCAGGCGGCGGCTGCAGCCGCTGGTTCGTCACGAGCACCGTGGGCACATTGAGTCGCTTGGCCGCCCGAAAGACGAGCTCCTTCACGTCGTGCGGTGCGGCGTCAGCATCGATCCAGATCTTCAGAGCCACCCCGTCTTGATGGTGGTGATCGGCCTAACGCATCGGGTTTGAGCTGCGGCGCGGCCGCCGACAGCTCAAGTGCTCTACGACGGCCGGCAGCACACCGTCACCTTCAAACCCTAGTTAGACCGCGCCGACTCGGGATGTCGCATCGCGTCGATGCTCCACGGCCCGGGCCCTGCGGCGGACAAGTAGAGCCAGAGAAAGGCAAAGAGGATGGCAAGCATGCCCTGATTGAGAAGTGGCCAGAAGCCCTGGGGCGCGTGGCCCATGAAGTACGCGACCGCCATCTCGCCTGACAGAAGGAAGGCGACGGGGCGCGTGAATAGCCCCACGAGCAGGAACAGACCTCCAAACGCCTCCAGGATACCGGCAAGGCCAATCAGAGACCAGATCGGTGCGGTGCCGCCGTTGGGGAGAATGGCAGCCGGAAAAGCGAACAGCTTCGCTGTCCCGGGTTGCATGAAGAGAAAGGCGGCAATGACGCGCAAGATGCTGAGGAGGAAGGGCGCCCAGGAGCGCCAGCGAGAGATGAGACCGGGATCGTTCATCATTCCTCCGTGAGGTCGTTTAGTTGATCGGCGATCCGGCCACTCAAGCCTTCGCCACCTGCTCCGCGAGGCGCTCCAGGCTTTGTGTCCAGCCCGCTTCCATCCCCTCGAAATACGGGGCGGCCTCGGCGGTCGCTTTGACGACGCGCGCCTGCAACGTGAGTGTCGTCTTGCCGCCTTGCTCGGCGAAGGTGACGGTGTTCAGCACTTCAAAGAGCGGATTGCTTTCTTTGTCCAACGCAGCGCTAGTAAAGACGAGCCGCTCGGGCTCGACGATCTCCTGATACACGCCCGTCATCGGATAGAGGGTGCCGTCGGGTCCGCGCATGTGGATGCGGATAGCGCCGCCGGGCCGCACGTCCAACTCGCAGACTGGGTTCGTAAATCCGCGCGGACCCCACCACTGCGCCACGTGCTTTGGATCGGTCCACGCCTTGAAGACG
>JBOGSE010000979.1:0-1650 GCA_050694895.1 bacterium
CTGACGCGCGGCCGGTAGCGCCGCGCCGCGTCGGCGAGCAAAGCTGCGACGTCGGCGAGTTCCTTGGGCAAGGCCTCGCGCCGCCGCCCCATCAGCCGCGCCGCTTCGCCCGGACCCGCCTGTGCGTAGCGCGCCGGGAGGCGCAGCTCGGAGATGCCCGCCTGTGTGAGGAAGTTCCGCACGACCTCCGCATCGCGCTGCAGAAACGCGACCACGACGCCGATCTTGCCTTCCTCGATCGTCCGGCTCACCACCTCCACGCGACCGTTCGTGAGCTCGTTGAGCTGATTCCGCACTGCCTGCACGACCGTCAGATCTTTCCCACGCAGGATGAAGCCGACGGTCTCTACTGACTTGCTACCCTGCAGCGCGCCGAGCAGCGGGGAGAGCACCCGAACGGCGCCCTCGTACGTCTTGATCAGCTCCCGTTCTTCTTCGGCCTCCAGCCGCCGGCGGCTGACGCTGCGAACTTCATTTTCGATCTCCGCAAGCGCGCTCTCCAGTGTGTCCACATCGGCGTCGGCGAGATCGGCCGCATCGCCCCCGGGAGTCCGCGAGTCGCCCGGCACCGCGGGCAGCAGGCCGAGCACCCCATCTGCGCGCACCCGCAGTCGCTCCAACGCCGCCTGGTTCGTTGCACCCGCGTCGTCGAGCTGCAGGGCTGCCAGCGACGCCTCTTCCGCCTCGATACGGTCGACGTGCAACACGCCCAGGCGCTGGATTTCCTCCATCACGGGCGTTAGCAGGCGTTTCGGGCCAAACACGAGCACCCGACGCATCTCGACGATCATGCGAGGGTCCCCTTCACGCGGTCGTGCCTTTGACGACGCGATCGACGACCATCTGGACCGCCGGAGCCTGTCGCGCGGCCGCCTGCTTGCGCAGGGACTCGACGTCTTTGGCCGCGCGCGCCTGCAGCTCGTCGTTGATGTGGGCTACCTCTCCGGCAACGCGCTGTTCATACTCGCGTGCTGCGGCCGCGGCCTGCGCGCGGGCCTCATCGAGGATCCGCTGGGCCTCGGCATGCGCCTGTGCATCGAGCGATGCGGCCTCGGACCGCGCGGCCGAAAGCAGGGTTTCGAGTTCGCGTTCCTTCTTGGCGATCAGATGGAGCAGATTGTCGTCCCCTGCGTGGTGCTCGCTATGACCCGACTTTGCGCTCATGCGCCCGCCCTCGTCGCGCTGTCACCAAAACGCCCCCAGGACGCGGCGCCCCGGGGGCACACGACCTGCGCGATGATAGCAGGCGCCCCAAACAAGCGTCAAGGGACCGCAGAACCCGGGCAGCATGCGGCTTCGCGCCGTTTTTCTCCGATTCCTTCCGTGGCTAAAACCGCAGGAGCGGCGCGGCGGTCCCAACCAGGTTGATAAACGGCTGCGGGTACAGGCCGATGATGAGCGTCCCGAGGGCGGTGATCGCGAGGGCCACCCGCAGGGCGGGCGACTCCCTGACCGGCTCAAGCGACGGGGCGGGCAACAGATACATAACGCGGATGACGTTCACGTAATAATAGAGGGAGACCACACTGTTGACGATCCCGACGATCGCCAGCCACAGCAGCCCGTTGTTCACGGCGCCGCCAAAGATATAGAACTTGCCGAAGAAGCCGGCGAGCGGCGGGATGCCGGTCAGCGAGAGCATGAAGAACA
>JBOGSE010000980.1:0-3602 GCA_050694895.1 bacterium
GCTCCGAATGGGTGCGCGGATGGCAGCGCTTCAAGCGCTACCGGCCGGGCATGGTCGGGCTGGGCTTTGTCCTGGTGCTGATCATCCTGGCAATCGTCCCCGATCTCTTCGCGCCGCACCCCTATACGCAGGTGTTTCGGGGCATGCGCGGCGCCCCGCCCACATGGTCTCATCCATTGGGATTTGATCACATCGGCCGCGACGTGCTGAGCCGGATCATCTGGGGCGCGCGGGTCGCGCTCATCGTCGGCCTCCTGGCGACAGGCATCGCCGTGGTCATCGGCGTCGCGGTCGGCGCGGCCGCGGGGTACCTGCGAGGACGGGTTGATACCGTGCTCTCGCGCCTCGTCGATACGCTGATGGCCTACCCGCTCCTGGTCCTCCTGATCACGCTCGCCGCGGTCCTGGGCCCGAGTCTGGTAACCGTTGTGGTCATCATCGGCTTCACCACCTGGGCGCAGTACGCGCGTGTCGTCCGGGCCGACGTCTTGAGCCTTCGCGAGCGCGACTTCGTGCTGGCCGCCCAGGCCGCCGGCGCCAGCACCGGCCGCATCATTCTCCGGCACATCGTCCCCAACGTGCTGAGCCCGGTGATCGTGATCGCCAGCCTGGGCATCGGCGGCATCATCCTGCTGGAGTCGGCGCTCTCGTTCCTCGGCCTCGGCGCCCAACCGCCGACGCCGTCATGGGGGAGCATGCTGTCCGATGGGCGGTCGTTTATCCTGATCTATCCGCACATTGCCATCGCGCCGGGCGTGATGATCTCGCTCACGGTCCTGGCGTTTAATCTGGTCGGTGACGGTTTACGGGACGCCCTGGATCCCCGCCAGAAGGATGCCTTGATCAACCGTTAGGAGGCATCAGCAACATATACCGCGTCACGGTCCAGCGGATAGATCGGCCGCCGCAGCCGCCTGTAGGAAAAGTGCGCGAGGTTTGACGTTGTGATCCCCGGTGGGTCGGCTGTGACCACATGCTTCGCAATGCTCTCGAATCCGGCCCGAAAGTGGGCACTGGATTTCACGCCTACGACCCGGCAGCGGGTCACATCAATCCCGTGCAGCAGGAACGGTCCGTGGTCCAGCACCTGTGTCCGCTTGCTGGCGACCACCACGTCCACGCCGCCGCAGACGAGCCGCGCGGTCTTCCCCAAATCCACGGGTCTGCCGCGTCCCATGGGAGTCGTCAGCACGAACTGACCATCAGCCAGGCACTTAACATATGCCTGCAGGTCGAGGGGGTCGCCATGCAATCGGTCGTGTTTACCACCTAATCGAACGCGGATCGTCGAGCCCACTCCGGCGACGTGGCTGGCCTCGGCGACCTCGGCATCGCACAGAGTGCCGAACGCGCTCTCGGTGAGCCCGGCATCCAGCATCGCCCGAAGCAGATGCGTACCGTCGCCCGGCGCGCCGCCGCCAGGATTGTCGCTGGTTTCGTTGACCACAACCGGACCACCAGACGCCGCGAGCCCGACCGCCTCCGCGACGGCCTCCGCGGCGCCAGGATGCTTGATCTGAAACGCCTCGCGCCGCGCCCACGCCTCTTTCGCGACCGACCGCGCGGCACGATGGGCCAGGTCAAGGTCGCGCTCCGCAACCGCGACGACGGTCGCGCCCGCCTCCGGAATATCAGTGAATGAAAACCCATGGAAGAAGGCGCAATCGATCATCCCGGGTTCTCGTTCCCACCGGTGGCAGAGTTCATTGATCGATCGGACGGGCTCAAGCGCTGAGGGGGAGGCCGGGGTGAGCAGGGGCAAGGCCTCGATCGCCATGGCCGGGCGGATCTCTCCGCGCAGCACACGGACGAGGAAGGCGATCGCTTCCTGACCTCGCTCGTAAGAGTCGATGTGGGGATATTCGTGCACCCCAAAGAGGCCCGTGGCCATCGCGACCATCTTCGGCGTGATGTTTCCATGAAGATCCAGAGTGACGGCGATTGGCATCGCGTCACCAACGACCCCGCGGACGGCCTCCAGCACCGCGCCTTCCAGGTCAGTAATGCCATCGGTCACCCCGGCGCCGTGCAGTCCGAGGCAGACCGCGTCAAGCGGCATCGCGTGGCGGAGGCCGCTGACCAGTTCGTCAACCATGGTGGTGTAGGTGTCCGTCGTGATCGTACCCCAGGGCTCGGCGCTCGCAGAGAAAGTCGGAATGAGATCGACACCCAGCCGCCCCGCGGCCTCGATCATGCCGCCCATGCCCCCACGAATCCCCCGGACATGCCGAACAAGCTCCTCACCACGGTGCCAGAAGCGTTCCCGGAACATCTCGACCGTCGTGGGTGGGCAGAAGGTGTTCGTCTCATGGCTGATCCCACCAAAAGCAATCCGATACACTGGCCGCTCCTCCAGGCGCTGCCTCATCCACAGGCGGTGCTGCCCTGAAATCATTGGTCGTGCTCTCCAGTTCTGCCGGCAGTTCCGTGACTCCTGGGCCGCCGCGGGTCGCATGTCTATCGCCACGGCCCTTTGGGAAATCCACTACCATCATGGGGTTGTGACAGAGGCATGGCATGACACCGCGACAGCCTAGAGCCGGAGCCGGGCAGTCCCACGTCGGCCATGACGACTTCTCGCCTTCAGGGGCGGGCTTCGGCAAGGAACTCCGCATGGGGTCCCGGCCCGCGCGCATCCTCGTGATCGATGACACTTTCGCGAACAACGGCATGCTGGAGCGGCGCCTTGAGGCCCTGGGAGCCACCGTCACTGTCGGCAGGGAAACCCCGACGGCGGCCACGATTCGCTCGCACAACCCAGATCTGATCCTGCTCGGCGCGGTCCACGACGACGGCCGGCCCGGCATTGTGCAGGAACTCCAGAAGGATCCCCGGACCCATGCGATCCCGATCTTCGTACTCGGCCGGTCCGACGATACTGCACAGCGCATCCGAATGCTGGAGGACGGCGCGCAGGACTACGTCGCCAGGCCGGTCGGCATCGAGGAACTGATCGCGCGGATTCGGGTGGCGCTGAGAATCAAACAGCGGGAGGACGCCCTGCGGCGGCGCCTGAGTTTCCTCGAGCAACTCTCCAAATCGGACCCGCTGACCACGCTGCTCAATCGCCGGGCCTTCGAAGACCGACTCTACTTCGAGATGGAGCGGGCGAAGACCAGCGGTGATCCCCTATCGTGCCTCATGTGTGACATCGACTGGTTCAAAGATATCAACGACCGGTACGGCCACCAGGTCGGGGACGATGTCCTCCAGCAGGTGGCCCGGACCCTGCTCTATCTCAAGCGCACGCAGGACGCCGCGTGTCGGTACGGCGGTGAAGAGTTTGTCTGGCTCATGCCGGGCGCGGACCGCGCGACCGCGACAGATCTCGCCGACTCGCTGCGCACGACGATCGCCGATGTGGAGATCCCAACCGGAACGGCCTCGTTCCGCATCACGGTCAGCATCGGCGTGTCGACGTACGCGCTCGGTGACTACGGGATGGTGCCGGCGGGCCTGTTGGTTGAGCAGGCCGATCGCGCGCTCCTTGAGGCCAAAGAGCAGGGCAAGAACCGCGTCGTCTTCCGCGAGCCGCTGCTGTTCGAAGACATGGAGACTTTAGAGCCTCACTGAATCGTCAGGCGCTCCAGATCGCGTGGGTA
>JBOGSE010000981.1:0-2946 GCA_050694895.1 bacterium
CCAGCACTCCCCTGCCCTGTGCTCGCAGAAACTCGCTCCAGGTCGGACCGGTCCGACGAGGCGCCGGTCCGAAGCCGACACGACGTAGGATCCGCCGAATCGTGCTCGCGCCCACCCGGATCCCGAGCTTTCGGAGCTCCCTCTGGATCCTCACGCATCCCCATCTCGGGTTCTCTCTACCGAGACGGATGATGAGATCGGTCGTCTCGGGATCGAGTGGCGGTCTCCCGGGTCCTCGCCCACGGTAGGTCCACTTTCGCCGGACGAGCTGGCGGTGCCAGCGAAGGAGTGTCTGAGGTGTGAACATGAAGGAGGCCCAACGGTCCCGGGAGAGCGCGCGGCTCGCGGCGGCAAGGAACGCCCGATCCCGGTCGCGAAGCTCCGCCCGGCGGACCGTGCGTCTGAGCACCTTCACCTGGTGACGGAGGACGGCGTTCTCGAGCTCGAGCTGTGTGACGACCCGATGCCCGGCGAACAGCCGGACTAGGCGCACGAGCACGAAGTAGGCGAGGGATCGCAAGGCGCAGGGATGCTACCTACCAGCGTCAATCAGAGCGGAAACCGAGTTTTGGAGCCCCACACGCTGTGGGAGGTTGTCCCGTAGTCCGTAGAAGTTGAGGGCGGTCCTCCGCCCCGTCCCCGCCAACTGGTGGTAGAGACGGGGTGACTGAAAGAAAGGAGGACCGCCATGGCAAAGCGTAGTCGTCCACGGGTCGTCACCAAGGATCACCTGGATCTGCAGGCGCTCCCCGAGCAGGTGCAGGTGGCGCTCGCCGAGGTTGCCGGCGCGGCTCGGGAAGGCGTGCTCGCGCTCTCGGTCGCCTGCGGCCTTCAGGTGGTGAGCGAGATGATGGCGGCCGACGTCACCAGGATCTGCGGCCCGAGGGGCAAGCACGATGCCGACCGGGCGGCCTACCGGCACGGGACCGAGCCCAGACAGCTCCCGCTCGGAGGCGCGTTGATCCAGGCCGATCGCCCGCGGGCCAGGACCACCGACGGCCGGGAGGTCGAGCTTCCCACCTGGGAGGTGTTCTCCTCCCGCGACCTGCTTTCGGGGATCGCCCTCGGCCGGATGCTGGCCGGCCTGTCCGCACGTCGCTACCGGGCCGGTTCGGAGCCGGTGGGCGAGATCGAGCTTCGGGGCACCTCCCGCTCGTCGATCTCCCGGCGCTTTCGCGGGGCCACGGAGGCCAAGCTCGCCGAGCTGTTCGGCCGGGACCTCTCGGGCCTGGACCTGCTGGCGGTGTTCATCGACGGGATGCACGTAGGCGAGCACCTGATCGTGGTGGCCCTCGGCGTCGATTCCGCTGGTCGCAAGCACCCGCTGGGGCTGTGGGAGGGCACGACCGAGAACGCGGCCGTCTGCCGCTCGCTCGTCGGCAACCTCATCGACCGAGGCCTGCCGGCGGACCGAGCGATGCTGTTCGTGACCGACGGCGGCAAGGCCATCCGCAGGGTGATCCGGGAGACCTGGGGCGAGCTCGCCCTGCACCAGCGGTGCAGAAACCACAAGCTGGAGAACATCACCTCTCACCTGCCCCAGCGCGAGCGCACCTTCATCGCCCGCAAGGTCCGGGCGGCGTGGTCGATGGGAGACCCCGCCGCGGCCGAGCGGGAGCTGCGACAGATCGCCCGTCACCTGGAGTCGGCCCATCCCGGCGCCGCCGCCTCGATCGCAGAGGGCCTGGAGGAGACGCTCACCGTGACGCGCCTTGGGCTGCCGCCCTCGCTGTGCCGCACGTTCAAGACGACGAACCCGATCGAGTCGATGATCTCGATTGCCCGGGACGCCACCAGAAACGTGAAGCGGTGGCGGGACGGGAAGATGGCTCTTCGGTGGATCGCCTCAGCCATGCTCGAGGCGGAGAAGCAATTCCGAAAGGTCGACGGGTACCGGGACCTGCACGTGCTCAAGCGTGCGCTCGAGCGTCACCAGGAGGTGATAGAAGGAACGAAGGAGGTCGCGTAGGAGCTGCCGGGTGGACCGCCCGAAGTTCTACGACGATCGGGACATCCTCCGGCCGCGGGGAAGTCCTGCACGCTCTCTCTCCGTTTCTCCGCTGGCCGACAGAGTGCCACAACGGCCCCTCTGGGGTTGAAGTGGCAAGGACCTCGAGCTGGACGGCACGCCTGTATGGAGGTTGCCTGTTGATCTTTGGCCAAACCCTGCCCGTTCAAGGTTCGCGTCTCAAGACCTCCCGCGGCCTCCAGGGACTACGTAGTGTGACCCCGCAGCCTGAGGACGCCTCTTACACGGCGATCGCTGCCGCACGAGGCGCCGATCGGTGGCGGTTACTCGCACCGACCAGCAAGGACCACCAACCATCAATGCATGCCGTCGATGGGAAGGCTCTCGACATGCCCGATGTCTTGCACGGTTCGCGGCTCACGGACTTCGCCCTGGGCGCGCTTAGTCGTACCGAGGCTTCGGTCAGACTGTGAGCCGCGACACGCTGGACAGGGTACCTTCCGGAGAAAAGGATCCTGTCCTACAGGTCCGCGGGAGGTGTTGGGTTGCGCTTCGGCATCTACGTCGTGCCGAACCGACCATGGTCGGAGTTGGAGCAACGGTGGAAGCTGACGGAGGAACTGGGGTTCGATTCTCTTTGGGGCTGCGATGACC
Organism: bacterium; assembly: GCA_050694895.1. GTDB lineage: Bacteria > Sysuimicrobiota > Sysuimicrobiia > Sysuimicrobiales > Humicultoraceae > JBQTJP01. The sequence continues at coordinate 2,624 of JBOGSE010000981.1, forward strand.
TCTACTGGCCACAGACGCGGGAAGGCATTTGCTTCGATGGCCTGGTTGTCCTTACTGCGATGGCCGCACGGACGAGTCGCGTGCGCGTGGGGACACTGATGCTCAGCCTGCCGATCAGGGACAATCCGGCGGTCCTGGCGAAGGAGATCATCGCCCTCGATCACCTCTCGAACGGCCGGCTGGAGTTCGGCTTTGGCGCCGGCATCCTGGAGGGCGACCATACCGGTGCTGGCCACGAGTTCTGGGCCAAAGACGAGCGGGTCGCTCGGTTCCAAGAGGCCGTCGAGATCGTCGATCGAGCGCTCCGCGAAGAGGTCGTAACG
>JBOGSE010000982.1:0-1613 GCA_050694895.1 bacterium
TGTAGAGCCCGCCTAGATTCTGGTGAGCGACCCAGTAGTCCGGGTCCGCGGCCACGGCCCGCTCATACGCCTCGAGCGCCTGGTCGGTGCGGCCCGTCTCTCTATAGACGTTCCCCAGGTTGCTCCAGGCCGGAGCATAGCGCGGGCTGACTTCAACGGCCCGCGCAAACGCCTTTTCTGCCTCATCCAGGCGTCGTTGATGGGCCAGGGCGACGCCGAGCTTGCTCAGCGCGGCCGCCGAATGCGGGTCGGCCTCAGCCGCGCGTTGAAACGCGGCTTCCGCCTCGCGCCACTCGCCCGCGTCGAGATGTTTCTCCCCTTCAGCCAGGTCGGGGCCGGCCGGTTCTTGGGCCATCTGGTTGGAACGGGAAGTTCTTCGAGGCTGGCGCGATGCCCTTTGGCTAGGCGGCTTCCGTCCTTGACGCCACCCACAGCGGCAGATCGGTGTAGCGCGGTCTCGGTCGTACGGCGACCGCGGCAGCCGTTGCCGCGCGTCGAACGTATGGGGAGAGAACATACCGTATCCGAGCGTGGTCGAAGGCGTTGAGCAACGCCCGCACCTGCAGGTAGGGGCCGATCACCTCCACCGCCGGCTCTTCGGTGCCCTCAACCTGCGCTGCGACCTCAGCGGCGTCGATAGCCACGTCCACCAGCTTGGCGCCTGCTCGCCTGGCCTCCCACAGCCCCAGCACGAGCGCCCGGTAGCCCGCAGGTGCCGAGTCATCCTGCTCCAGACAACGGACGATCGTCTTCGACTCTTCTTCGCCGTCCCAGCGCAGCACGGCCGCGACGGCACGGCGCGTGCTCCAACCGGCGGAGGCCGCGGCGACATGCAGCGTCCTCATGGCCAGGGCGCCTCGAAGATGGCGGTGACAACCGCGGCGAGCATGAGGAGGAGGATCTTGAGCCTGATCGCCCGCCCGTCATCGGCAAACAGAGCCCAGGCTTCCGCGAGCGCCCCAGAGATCACAGTGCTCAGGCGGCCGGCCGCGCCGCGAAATACCGTCTGGCGAGGAAGAGGCTCGGCTCGAATCATGACACACCAACAGGATATCGCCTGAGCAGGCCCACGACTTTCCCCAAGACCTCAAACTCCCCATCTATTGGCCTGTACGCTGGGTTCTCGGCGCGGAGGACCGGACGGCTACCGGCGGTGTCGAGCCGCTTCACGGTCGCTTCCTCCTCGAGGAGCGCGACCACCAGGTCCCCTGACTCGGCGGACGGCTGGCACCGGACGATCACCAGGTCCCCGTCAAAGATCCCAGCCCCAACCATGCTGTCCCCCCGTACCGTAAGCAGAAAACACTCCTCGTTCCACCCGACGAAGCGGCGTGGAATGGGGATCATCTCCTCGACGTGCTCGTGCGCCAGAACAGGCACCCCAGCCGACACCCGCCCCACCAGCGGAAGCGAGACGATTTCTGTACCTTCATGGAATATGTCCCGATCCGTAATCTCCAAAACACGCATCCGGTCGCCATCACGACGCAAATACCCTTTGCGCGCCAGAGCCATGAGGTGCTGGTGCACCGTTGAGGGGGAACGCATGCCGAAGGCCTGCCCGATCTCGCGGACCGAGGGTACGATGCCAGATCGCCGTATAGAGGCGGCAA
>JBOGSE010000983.1:0-2123 GCA_050694895.1 bacterium
GTCCTGAACCGTCACCGTATACCTGCTAGAACATCGTATTCTTGTTGGCCGACGGCTCAGGAACCTCCTGGAGGACATCCCAGTGTTCAACGATCTTGCCGTTTTCCAGCCTGAAGATGTCCATGACCGCCACGCCGCGGTCGCCCGGATGCCGGATGTGATGATTGTGCACAACTACCAGGTCGCCTTCCGCTATCAGCCTCTTGAAGTCGACGCGCAGCGAAGGGAACGCCTGAGCGTATCCGCGCACGAAAGCGATGAACGGCTCCGGACCATCTCCCGCCGCGGGGTTGTGCTGTCGGTAGGACGAGCCTATGTGCTTGGCGACCGCCTCTTCAGGCTTCCTAACGTTAAAGGCAAGGTTGTAAAAATGTCGGACGGTGGCCTTATTTGCTTCCAACTGCTGACTCATGCGATGTGCCTCCTTGGACCCTTCGCTTCGACAGTGATCCTATCGATCTCGGTAAACCCCTTAGAGGCCCTGCTCATTCCCATGGAAGTCATCGATGTTGCAGGCTGCTATTCTGGAACAGTGTGCCCGCCGTAAGCGTTAATCTCCATAGGCTTGGACTCCAACGTCGGCTGGGACGAGGTGAAAAGATGCTCGTGAGATTCCTGACCGCCACCACACTTCTGCTCGCGCTTGCGTTCGTTGTTCCCGCCGAACCCGGTGGCGCTGCGCCGGCCAGTCCCGCGGCCGGGCCTCAGCGCTTCGTGATCGTGCCCGCCGAGTCACAAGTGAGCTACCGGGTCGGCGAGATCTTGTTCAATCAGGGCAACCGCTTCAACGTCGCCCTGGGAACGACGAACGCGATTCGCGGTGAGATCTTCATCGATCGCAGCACTCCCCGAAACAGCCGTCTTTCGCCTATCACCGTCGACATCAGCCGGTTTCAGTCGGACAGCGCCCGGCGGGACAACGCCATCCGGGACCGCTGGCTGGAGTCGTCACGATTTCCCACAGCCGAGTTCACACCCACCTCGATCGAGGGGCTTCCCGAAACATACACCGATGGGCGCGAGCTAAATCTGAACGTGACGGGAACCCTGAGGATTCGCGAGGTCACGCGTCCCACGACGTTCGCAGTGACCCTCCGGCTCCAGGGGACCGCCCTCACCGGTGTAGGGACCACGGCGATCCGCATGACGGACTTCGGGTTCGATCCGCCTTCGATCCTCGGCATACTGCGGGCTGAGAACGACGCGAAACTCGAGTTCCGCTTCGTCGCACGCCCGGGCCAGTAGGCACACCCGTCAGGCCTTCACGGCTTCTTCAAAAGCCCATGTCTATGATGGACGTGAACAAAGGCCAGAAACCGCGGTGAGTAGGAGGAGTGAGATGCCATGACTCGATGGTACATGCTGGCCCTCGTGATCTGGATGAGTGTCGCCGCGGCCGCCCCACCGGCGACAGCGCAGACGGCCGTAGCGCAGGCCACCGCGCTCGATCCCCAGGCGATTTACGAGCGGGCGGCACCCGCGGTGGGTGTCGTGCGGGTCATGGTCGACGGGCGGACCGGGATCGGCACGGCGTTTGCGATTGACCGCGAGGGGTTGCTCCTGACGGCCTCGCACGTCGCCCGGCGAGCCGACGATCTTGCCGTGGAGTTTCCCGGCGACCGCCGCCTCGCGGCCAGACTCGTCGGCTACGATGCCCAGCGCGACCTGGCGCTCCTCCGGGTGAGTGCGCCCATGGCGCTCCCCGCTATCGAAGTCGCACAGGATGGCCTGCGGGCGGGTGAGCCGGTGGTCGTAATAGGCACGCCTCGGGGCCGGCCCGGCGTCATGACCGTCGGAGAGATTGTGGCACCCCGGGCCTCGCTGCCCGGGCTGGCCAGGGAGACTCTCATTCGAATCAATGCGCCGATTGCTCCGGGCAATTCCGGCGGTCCCGTGCTGAATGCCCGCGGTCAGGTCGTCGGTCTGGTGATTGCGCGCGGAAACGACGGGGCGGGGCTCGCCGTCTCCAGCAGCACGATTCTCGCCGTCCTCCCGGCCCTTCGCGAAGGAGCGCGCGTGGAACGGCCATGGATCGGGATCGCGGGGCGCTCGTTGACGCCTGATCTGGCCCGCGAGCGTGGCCTCGGGGTGCAGCGCGGAGCCTTGATTCAGGACATCGTGTC
>JBOGSE010000984.1:0-5932 GCA_050694895.1 bacterium
GAAAGTCTCGCACATCCGCGTGACCTACCACGTGAAGATTCCCGCCGGGAAGCGTCCAGAGGCCGACCGAGCGCTAGCCGTCGTCGAGCGGGGGTGCCCAGTGGCGCAAACGTTGAAGGGGTGCGTGGCGCTCGAGTATCACTCTCAGATCACCGAAGAGTAGCAGTTTGTGGATGCCGAGGGACGGGATCACTACGGCACGACGGTCGCCACCGTGGCGATCAATTTCCTGGGCGTCACGAAGCGATTTGCCTCTCCGGACGGTACGGCCTACACAGCCATAGAAGAGGTCAGCTTTCCGGTGGCCCGAGGCCAGTTCGTATCCATCGTGGGGCCGACGGGCTGCGGGAAGAGCACGCTCCTCAACCTGGCCGCCGGGCTGCTCCAGGCAGACGCGGGCGCCGTCGAGGTGTTCGAGCGGCCGCTGGACGGGCTCAATCCCCACGCCACGTACATGTTTCAGCAGGACGTGCTCCTGCCGTGGAAGAGCGCCGAGGAGAACGTGATGCTTGGCCTGCTGTTCCGGCGCAACGACGCGAGCGAGGCACGCGCGCGGGCCCACGAGCTGCTCGCCAGGGTCGGGCTGGCCGGGTTCGAGCGGCACTATCCGCACCAGCTGTCCGGGGGGATGCGCAAGCGCGTCGCGCTGGCCCAGAACCTGATCGTCAATCCCGAGATCCTGTTGATGGACGAGCCGTTCAGCGCGCTCGATGTGCAGACGCGGCAGATCATGGAGAACGATCTGCTGCGGCTGTGGGCCGAGTTTCGCAAGACGGTGCTCTTTGTCACCCACGATCTCGAGGAGGCGATCGCGCTGGCCGACCGAGTGGTCGTGCTTTCCAGCGGCCCCGCCGCGCGCGTCATCGGCGACTATCCGATTGATCTCCCCCGTCCCCGGGATGTGAGCGAGGTTCGGCTGGAGCGCGCCTTCCTGGAGGTCTACCGCACGATCTGGCAGCACCTGCACGGCGAAGTGAAGAAGGCCTATGAGCGGGCGCAGGCGCGGTAGCCTCGTCGCCTGGCAGGTCGGCGTGCTGGTGGCCGGCATCGCGGCGTGGGAAGTCCTGGCCGCCCGCGGGACGCTGGACCCGTTCTTCTTCAGCCGGCCGTCGCATGTGGCTGCGCGCGTCGTTCAGTGGTTTGCCACCGGCAGCATCTACCGGCACATCGCGGTCACAACCCAGGAGACACTGGGGGCGTTCTTCGCCGGCGCCGCGCTCGGCGTCGTCTTCGGCTTCTTCTTTGCCCGCTCGCCTGCCATTTCCCGCGTGTTCGAGCCATACATCAAGATCGCCAACGCGATGCCGCGCATCGTCCTGGCCCCGATCTTCACCCTCTGGTTCGGCCTGGGGATCCTGTCCAAAGTGGTATTCGGCGTCACCCTGGTGTTCTTTGTTGTGTTCTTCAACACATACCAGGGCGTCAGGGATGTCGACCGGAACATCCTGAACAACGCACGGATGCTCGGCGCCTCCGAGCGCGACCTGGTGCGGCACGTCCTGCTGCCGTCGGCCATGACGTGGATTCTGGCGAGCCTGCACACGAGCGTGGGGCTGGCGCTGGTCGGGGCGGTCGTGGGGGAGTACCTTGGCTCCGCGCGCGGCCTGGGGTACATTATTGCTCAGGCGGAAGGCGTGTTCGACACGACCGGGGTCTTCGCCGGCATCGTCGTGCTCTCGGTGTTCGTCCTGCTCATCGACGCGGTGGTCACGGGGATCGAGCGTCGGACGCTCGTGTGGAAGCCGGGAGCGCAGAGTGAGGCGCGATAACGCTAACCTTCGGGGGAGGGAGAACAATGGTCGCAAGAATTCTGACGCTGGCAGCAGTGAGCCTGTTGGTCGCCGCCCTTGCCGTGCCAGGCTTCGGCCAGTCAACGGCGCAGGAAAGGCCGGAGAAACCTCGATTCGTTCTGGCGGTCGGCGGCCAGGAGGCGCTGGTGTATCTCCCGTTCAACGTCGCGGCGCGCCTGGGGTACTTAAAGGAAGCCGGCCTGGACCCGGACATCCAGAACTTTGCGGGCGGGGGCCTGGCGCTGCGGGCGCTGATTGGCGGGAGCGCCGAGGCCGTCAGCGGCTTTTACGATCACACGATCCAGATGCAGGCTCAGGGCCGGCGGATCAAGTGCGTCGTGATGCAGCAGCGGTATCCTGGCCTCGTGATGGCCGTGGCCAAACACGCCGCGGACGCGGGGTTCCGCAGCCTCAGCGATCTGCGGGGGAAGAAGATCGGGGTCACCGCGCCCGGCTCATCGACGCATTTCTTCGTCAACTTTCTGGCCACGCGCAACGGCATTGCCCTCGACGAGTTCAGCATCATCGGTATCGGCGCCGGCGCTGCGGCGCTTGCGGCGGTCCGGGCCAGACAGGTGGACGCGCTGGTCAACGTCGAGCCCACGATTTCGACGCTCCAGAGCACAGGTGACATTAGTACGATTCTGGCTGATACCCGTACGACTACCGGCACGCTGCGGGTCTTCGGCGGTCCCTATCCCGCCGCATGCGTCTACTTCAAGGAAGAGTTCATCCAGGAGAATCCCAAGACCGTGCAGGCGACGGTCACGGCGATAGTCCGCGCGCTGCGCTGGATCAAGACACACAAGGCCGACGAAATCGTCAGCCTCATGCCGCAGGAATACTATCAGGGAAACAAAGAACTCTACACGCAGGCCGTCCGTAGCATGCTCGAGTCGTACTCGCTCGACGGACGGATTTCGACCGCCGGCGCGCCAAACGCGGTCAGCGTCCTCAGCAGTTTCGACGCCACGGTGCGCCGGGCGACGATCAACGTTGGCGACACATACGACATGAGGTTTGTGGAGGCGTTCTGGAAGACGCAGAAGTAGGGCCTCTCTGATCGAGTAGTACAGGGCCGCAGTTTCAACCGCCGGCAGACGGGTAGAATCCCTGGGGAGGTGACCCATGAGGATTTGGGTCATGGTATTGATGCTCGTCACTCTGTTGGCCGGAGGAATCGCCACCTGGGCCGATGCTCAGAGCAAGTACAAGGCATGCTCTTTGCTCACGGCTTCCGAATTGGAAACGCTCTTCCGCAACAAGGTCGACAGGTTCAGCGAAGCCGATCAAACGGTCAACGATGGGCCCTGGAAGGGCGAAACCATGTCCACGTGCACCTGGTTTCTCGGCCGCACCGAGGCCCAACTAAGCGTCATCCGCGCGCCGCGATCGCCCGAGGAACGAGCCGTCGGCATGGCGCGCCTTCGCGAAGCGGAGGAGAACTTGAAGAAGCAAGGTTGGACGACCGAGACCGTGACGGTCGCGGGCACCGAGTGCAAGATTGCGACGCCACCGGCGTCTGCGAACGTTCCCGGGCGTCTCTCGGCGTGTCTCGCTGAGGGTAAGGGCCTCGCGCTCCTGCTCATCGTTGGCAAACCGGCCGCCCCGGTCGAGGTGACGCCACAACAGGTCAAGGCGCTCGCCGACAAGGCGGTCTCCCGGTTGCCGTGATTCGCTACCGATAGTCCTCGATCAGCACCGTGATGGCCTGGTGCTTGTACCTCCGCTCACGACTCCGTGAGTTCGTTCCTCAGCGACGGGAACAGCCCTCCGGAGAGCACCATGAAGAGTTCGCGCCGATTCAGATCGTGCTGTACGTCAACACCATCACCTTTAGCGGCCGCCCGGGCCCGAAAGACAGGCGACCGTCCGCCCGGTGGCACCGACCCGGTACGGATGAGCCATTCCCTGAGGTTGGAGAACTCAATCAGATCGTCGAGGTCGAGCGTGTGCGCGTCTTCAGCGCGGACCAACGGGAGAATCCCCCAGTTGATCAGGTTCGCCCGGTGGATGCGCGCGAAGGACCGCGCGATCACAGCCCGCACCCCCAGATAGCGCGGTGCGATCGCAGAGTTCTCGCGCGACGAGCCCTGCCCGTAGTTGGACCCGCCGACGATCACGCCGATCCCGGCCGCCTTCGCCCGCTCCACGAATCCCGGGTCCAGACGGGCGAACGTGAAGCCGGCAGCGAGCGGCAGGTTGGTCATCGCCGCCAGAGCCTCACCGCTGGCCGGAGAGATGTCGTCGGTGGTGATGTCGTCACCGAAGACCCCAACGACGCGGGCCGAGAGCGTCTCCGGCAGCGGGTCGAGCGGCGGCAGGGCGACCATGTCGTCGGTGATGGGAAGGTCAATCGCGCGGGCTTCGTCTTCCGAGGCCGGCGGGATGATGTCATGACTGGCAAGATTGAATCGGTCGGGCAGCATCACATCGGGTACGGACACGGCAACCCCGCGGCTCGCTTCGCGCGCTGCCCAGTCGCGGGGATCCGTGATCTCGCCCGTCACCGCGGCGATTGCCGCGACCACCGGTGAGGCGAGATACACCCGATCCTGCCTCGCGCCGCTGCGGCCGAGGAAGTTGCGGTTGAAGGTACGCAGGCTGACGCTACCCTCGGCGGGGATGTGCGCCAGCCCGATGCACGGCCCGCAGGTGGCTTCCGACAGATTCGCGCCCGCCGCCATCAGGCGCGACGCCCATCCTTCCGCTGACAGCAGCTCGATTGACTGCTTCGACGACGGGTTGATCACCAGCTCGACGTCCGGATGCACCGCCCGCCCTTCGAGGATGCGCGCGACCTGCAGGATGTCGACGTACGAGCCGTTGGTGCACGACCCCACCATGACCTGATCCACCTTCACGCCGTCCAGGTCGCGCGCGGGCACGACGCGGTCGGGCATGCTCGGTGTCGCGACAAGCGGCTCGATCGCGGCGAGGTCCACTTCGAGGCGATCATCGTAGTCGGCGTCGGGATCCGCGTGGACCGGCTGCCAGGCTGCCTCACGTCCGGCGCGTCGCAGGTAGTCTCGCGTGACCTCGTCACTCGGGAAAATCGCGGTGGTGGCACCGAGCTCGGCGCTCATGTTGGTAAGGGTTGCGCGCTCCGGCACGGTCAGGGTGCGTACGCCCGGTCCGATGAACTCGAAGACCTTCCCCACGCCTCCTTTCACCGTGAGACGCCGCAGCAGCTCGAGGATGACGTCCTTCGTCGTCACCCAGGGCGACAGACGGCCGGTCAGGTGAACCGCCGTGACCAAAGGCACTGGCAGGCGGAATGGGCCGCCCGCCAGCGCCGCCGTGACGTCGAGACCTCCTGCGCCGATGGCGATCATACCGATCCCGCCGGCGGTCGGTGTGTGGCTGTCCGACCCCAGCAGCACTTTGCCCGGAGCGGCGAAGCGTTCGAGATGTACCTGATGGCAGATCCCGGCGCCAGGCCGGCTGTAGTATGCTCCGAACTTTCGCGAGGCGATCCGGATGAACTGATGGTCTCGCATCATCCGGGGGTCGACCTGGAAGACGCTGTGATCTGCGTACGTCGCGGCCAGCTCGACTTTGAAGCGGGACAGGCCGAGAGCAGCGAACTGCAGGAAGACCAGCGGCCCGAGCAGATCGTGGGTGAGCACCTGCTGCACGCGCACAGCGAGCGTCTCACCGGGAATCCACGTCCCTTCGGCGGTGTGCGACTCCAGGACCTTGCGCGTCAGGCTCCTGCCCATGGCACCCTCAAGGGACCCCGGGGACAACGTTCGCCAGATCCGCCCGGTCGAACCTCCCCCGACAGGCGGGGGCCGCAGTTGGCGGCCATCCGCGGAGTCAAAGAGGAAGTGGAAAGGAAGTCTAGGATGGTAGGTTCGGCCTACACTGGACCGATCCGGGACGGTTGCGGCCCTGGCCCAACGAGGCAGGGCCGGGCGCGCCACGGAGGGAGGTCCTCCTGGGACGTCAAAAGACGCCTGTGATAGCGCGACGATAGCGAGGGACCATGACGGAGCGCCGGCAAGGTATCGATATCTACCTTCTGGGCGGATTCCGCGTCGTGCGAGACGGTGTGCCCGTCCCCGAGGCGGAGTGGCGGCGCCGCAAGTCGAAGGTGCTGCTGAAGATCCTCGCGCTGGCCCAGCAACACCGCCTCAGCC
>JBOGSE010000985.1:0-1896 GCA_050694895.1 bacterium
GGCTCCCAGCGCGGCGGCCAGATCGATGGTCGCTCTGGTGTAGTCCACCGAGGCTTGCCGGCGCCGATCGTCGAGGCAGGCGAGGTCATCGAGCCGGGCGGCGCCAGGGTACGGCACCGGACAGGGCGCGTGCACGCTGACGATCGGGAGTGCGCCGGCCGACGCGAGGTGCTGCAAAGCGCGGGTGACGTCCAGCCCTACCGAACTCAGTTCCACGGCGCCGAACCCCAGGCGGGCCGGCAGGTCGATCAGCTCACTGGCATCGGTGATGCGGGACGCGTGCCAGGCACTCGATAAAGCAAAGCTCGTCATCCTACGCCGCGTCGGGCGGTGCACTCCGCGCACTCGCACAACACGGTGCGTAGCGAGTCGTACGTGTAGATGCCGGTTTGATGGCCGTCCGACCAGACAAATCGCAGCGCGTAGGCGCCGACCTTCGCGACGCTCATGGCGCGGATACCAGGCGCAATGTCCTCGAGCCTGAGTTTGGGCGGACGGTACCTCCACTCCCCGACGCACGCGGCACAGGGACACGCGACGCGAAGGTTTGCCCACGTGTACGTGGACTCATGGCCGTCGGACCACGTCACCGTGAACGTCTTGTCCGCCACGCTCCCCATCGCCACGGGCGTGGGCATACGGGGACTCATGCCTGCGCGTCTCCTTTCACGTCCTCGCCTCCTGCTCCCGGCGCCTGCGCAAGACGAATCGCAGCGGCACGCCGGTCAGATCAAACGCCGACCGCAAGGCGCGCTCGAGATACCGCCGGTAGTCATCGGTGAGCAGCGCAGGGTTGTTGACGAACAGCACGACCGCGGGAGGTCGCGCCTCCGGCTGCGTAGCGTAAAAGATGCGCAGACGCCGCCCGGCTTTGTCGGCAGACGGCTGGTGGGCAGCGACGGCATCGCCGAGGGCGCGATTGAGCGGACCGGTGCTGATGCGACCCCGGTGCACCGCGGCGACCCGCGCGATTGCGTCAAACAGCTCTGTGATCCCCCAGCCCGCCGTCGCCGATGTCACCACAATGGGGGCGTACCCAATGAAGCGCAGGGGGCCGCGGACGGCCTTCTCCAGTTTCCGGTCGGGCCTGGCCGATGTCCCGATGCGGTCCCACTTGTTTAGCGCGATTACGACACCGCAGCCGGCATCCGCGATCTCGCGCGCGATGCGCTGGTCCTGGTCGCTTGGGGGCGCCGTCGCGTCGAGCACAAGCACCGCGACGTCGGCCCGCTCGATCGCGCGCCGTGCGCGGGTCGCGCTGAAATACTCTACGGCCTCACCGACGCGTGAGCGACGGCGCAGTCCCGCGGTGTCGATGAGAATAAAGCGCCGGCCATCGCGCTCGTACACGGAGTCGACAGCATCGCGGGTCGTGCCGGGCGCCGGATCGACGATGACCCGGTCCTCGCCCAGAATCGCATTCACAAGCGATGACTTCCCGACGTTGGGCCGGCCAACAATGGCCACGGCCACGGTGTCCTCGTCCGGCGCTGCCGGCGGGCGTTCGGGCAAGATGTCCACAATGGCATCGAGCAGGTCGCCGGTACCGCGGCCGTGCTGGGCCGACACGGTCATGGGATCGCCGAACCCGAGCGCGTAGAACTCGTGCGCGGCGGCCTCGACGGGGGTAGTATCGGCCTTGTTGGCGACCACGAGTACCGGCGCGCTCGCACGCCGGACCACGTCGGCGATCTCCCTGTCTTCGGGCACGAGTCCGAGCCGGACATCAACGACAAACAGGATCAAATCGGCCTCATCGAGAGCCTGCGCCGCCTGTGCGCGCACCTGGGCCGTGATGTTGTCCCGGGGCCCGGAGACCAGGCCGCCCGTATCGACCACGGTGAACGCGCGTCCACGCCACTCCGTGTCCGCGTAGAGGCGGTCACGGGTCAGCCC
>JBOGSE010000986.1:0-2064 GCA_050694895.1 bacterium
CAAAATTTGCTGCGGGCGGAACTCCTCGAGGGTATAGGGGCCGGTGCCCGACGCCCGGAGCTTGATGCCGTCCTCGCCGACCTGCTGGGTGAACGTCGGGCTGTACATGGCCATGTTGCCCATGGTCAGAATCGCATGCAGGTTGGGCGCCGTACGGGAGAGCGACACCCGCAGCGTCAGGGGGTCGACGACGTCTATCGACTTGAACGGCAGCAGGCCGAACTGGATCTGTCGCCTCGTGATCTTGCGCTCGAAATTCCACTTCACCGCGTCGGCGTTGAACGGCGATCCGTCATGGAACTTGATGTTGGGCTTGAGTTTCCACGTCACCGTGAGCCCATCTGCCGAGACCTGCTCCGACTCCACCAGATGCGGCTGGACCTTGCCGGTGCTGTCCCGCTCGTAGAGACGTTCGTAGAAATTCCCGATCACCTCGACGATCAACGTCTGCGAGACCGAGTTCGTATCGACGTGTGGGAGCCCCGGGGGGTAGGACAGGGTCAGCGTGCCGCCCCGAACCGGCTCGCCAGGCGCGGCCGGAGCGGGCGCGGCGTCTCCGGCGCCAAATACCGTCAGGACAAGCAGACCCGCAGCGGCGAGGGCCGCGATGATCCGGATACGATGCAAGACGTCCCTCATCATGACACACCATTCCCCCTTAGACTGGAATCATCACGCGGCGACTCTGGAACACACCGTAGTCCTCTCCACTTGGCCAATGTCCGTTGCACTTCCTCTACGATTCCCCGCGCGGCGTTTACGCGCGCAACTGACGGTGCGGCCGGCCAAGCGGCGACAACACCCGACCGCCCGACGGCGTGACCTGGTAGTTGTCTGAGATCAAGAACGCCAGGTCCCCTTCCAGCCAGGTGGATGGATGGAACGACAGCACCATGTTCTCCTTGAGCTGTTCGTCGGGCGGTGGAGGTGTGATCCCATCCGCCTCGTCGGTGCCGATCGTGTGGCAGTTGGGCGTGTGGTGGCCGATGACCTTGTAGCCCGCGTCGGTGAACACCTTGTCGGCAGTCTCGCCGATGAGCCCGAAGCGGTTGCCGGGTTTGGCGACATTCGCCGCGGCCCGCACGGCTTTCCACCAGGTATCGAAGCGCCTGGCGACCGGGTCGGGCAAGGGTCCGAACGAGTAGAGGCACGTAATCTCGTGCCAGTAGCCGAGCGGCCCCGTGTACACGAGCTCGAAGAGGATGACGTCGTCACGCCGCAGCTCCCGGTCGAGCAGGGCGGGAATAGTATAGGGCCGTTGGTCGAGCGAGTACTTGGAGCGGCCCCAGAAGCACCCGCGCTCCTTGGCATAGCGTTCAGACTCGGAGGCCGCCGCCCACGCGGGCACCCCCGGGCGCGCGACCTCGCCAAAGCGCTCGAGCGCCCCGGCGAGAATCCGGCCGGTTTCTTCCATGGCCTTGATCTCGAACGGCGATTTGATCTGCCGGATGGCGTTCGCCGCGGTGTCGATCGGCTGAAAGGTGACGCCGGGGAGCCCGTCGGTGAGCGCGGTGTGCTCGCTCACCGAAAGCACGGACTGCGCGTTCAGCGTGCCGATTCTTTGACCCGGGGCGACGACGGCCTTCAGTTCCTTGATGACCCTGACGATCGGCGGCTGGTTGTCCAGGATCGTGCTCACGATCCGCGACGTGATCGCGATCTGCTTCGCCCACTCGGCACCGTAGTTCGACCACATGACGATGAGCGGATCGGGCTCGTCCGCGGTGACGATGAAGAATGCGCGACCGGCCCAGAGCTCGGCGTTGGTGAAATATCGCAGGAATCCGTTCTGCCCTGGTGCGCCGCCGGCGATGCCGAGCACCGCGCGCACATCTTGCGCGGCCATGATCTTCTTCAGGTGCGCAACCCGGCGTCCGACGTCGGCCCGGTGTTCAGCGGTCGGTGTCTGCATGCGGCGGCCTCCGCGATTAGCTTAGATTGGCGCTGACTGTGTGGTGCGACTTGTGAGCAGCCTTTCCGCCTCGTCAGCGAGCTCGCGCACGATCTCCGAGGCCGGCTGGACCCTGGTCACACCACTAACGGATTCACCCGCCCATAATGACA